>JAKOMY010000090.1 GCA_022702225.1 Microbacteriaceae bacterium
CTCCGTAGAGGCGGCCAGGGTTGTGTTTCAGCCTATCGCACGTGGGCAAAGTCTCTTGATATCGAGATAGTTCACGGATGATCCCCACCCCGCGGGAAGCCGCATCTCAGGCGCGGATGCCGTGTTCGCGAGCGGTCTTCGGGTGCGCCAGGGTGTCACGGGCGAGATCCGCAACGCGCATCCACCCGGGCCCGTCGACGCGGATACCGCCGGCGACGAGGTCGTCGATCGCGGCGTCCACTTCCCGCGGGCGCAGCGTGGGGACAGGAGGCTCCCTCGACGCATGCGGGGGCATGAGCTCTTGGGGGCGCGGTGGCGGCGCGCTAGCCTGGGCCCATGGCTGACCTGCGTCTCGTCGAACTGTCCGCCGCCACGATCGTGGCGGTGAACACCCTCTCGCTCAAGCCCGGGCAGGAGCAGTTCCTCGCTCCGGTCAGCTACGGCATCGCCGCGACCGTCAGCAACCCGCAGACCTCGTGGCAGCGCGTCGTGCTCGACGCCGACGAGGTCGTGGGCTTCGTCAGCGCCAACTTCGACCCCGAAGCACCCGAGGAGCACTTCCGCTCCGTGCTGTGGCGCATCAACGTCGACGCCGACGAGCAGGGCCGCGGCGTCGGCAGCTTCGCCATCGCCGCCGTGCTCGAAGAGGCCCGCGGTCGCGGAATGGATCACGTCGACGTCATCTACGAGCCCGGTGTCGGCGGACCCGAGGCCTTCTTCCAGCGCGTGGGCTTCGAGCCCGTCGGCGAGACGGAGTACGGCGAGATCGTCGCCCGCGTGAACGTCTGACGGCGGTCGCACCCGCTTTCGTGCGCGGCGCCACCCTTGCCGCGCGAGCGACCCCGGTGGTGGCACGCAGAACCGGAGAATCGCACCGCGATCGGATCGGCTAGGACGCGGCATCCGATGTCGGCGCGGTTCTCCGCTCACGGTCAGCACGTCTGAACCTCCGGTTCAGCCGACGGAACAGACGGCAGAAGCACCGGATGCCACGCCCCCGAGGGAACGTGGCATCCGGTGTGCGGAGTCAGACCAGAGACTCCCGCCACGCCGCGTGAAGCTGGGCGAACTTGCCCGTGCCGGCGATGAGGGCGTCGGGAGTGTCGTCCTCGATGATGCGGCCGTGCTCCATGACCAGGACGCGGTCGGCGATCGCCACCGTGGACAGGCGGTGGGCGATGATGATCGCCGTGCGGTCGGCGAGGAGCGTCTGCAGGGCGTTCTGGATCTGACGCTCGCTGGGGATGTCGAGCGAGGCGGTGGCCTCGTCGAGGATCAGCACGGCCGGGTCGGCGAGGAACGCGCGCGCGAACGAGATCAGCTGACGCTGACCCGCCGAGACGCGGCCACCGCGCTTGTTCACGTCGGTGTCATAACCGTCGGGCAGCTTCGAGATGAAGGCGTCGGCGCCCACAGCGCGGGCGGCGGCGCGGATCTCGTCCATCGTGGCGTCGGGCTTGCCGAGCGCGATGTTGTCGGCGACCGTCCCGCTGAACAGGTATGCCTCCTGTGTGACCATCACGATCGCTCGGCGGAGATCCTTCGGGTGCAGGCGACGCAGGTCGACGTCATCGAGGGTCACCGAACCCTTCGTCGGGTCGTAGAAGCGCGAGATGAGCTTGGCGAGCGTCGTCTTGCCGGCGCCGGTGGTCCCGACCAGGGCGATCGTCTGCCCCGCGGGGATGTCGAGCGTGAACTCCGGCAGGATGACGCGGCCCTCGGTGTAACCGAAGGTGACCTCGTCGAAGCGGACGTGCCCGCGGGCACTCCACAGGTCTACGGGGTCGATCGGGTCGGGAACCGTCGGCTCCTCCTCGAGTACGCCCGACACCTTCTCGAGCGCCGCCGTGGCGGACTGATAGGAGTTCAGGAAGAACGCGACCTCCTGCAGCGGCGAGAAGAAGTTGCGCACGTAGAGGACCGCCGCCGTGAGCACACCGATCTCGAGCGGCCCCGCGATCACTCGTCCACCGCCCCACAGCAGCACGACCGCCACCGAGACCGCCGCCACCGCCATGATGCCCGGCTCGAACGTTCCGAAGAGTCTGATGGAGCGCATGTTGACGTCGCGATAGTCGGCCGCGAGCTTGCCGAACTCCTGGTCGTTACGGGGTTCTTTTCGGAACGCCTTGACGGCGCGGATGCCGGTCATGGACTCGACGAACTTCACGATCACCTGCGCGCTGATGACGCGCGACTCACGGTAGATGACCTGCGAGCGCGAGTAGAACCACCGCATGAGCAGGTACATCGGGATGCCCATGACGGTCAGGATCAGGCCCGACTGCCAGTCGATGAGGAACAGAGCGCCGAGGGTGAAAAGTCCGTAGAGGACACCCGAGACGAGCTCGTTCAGACCGCCGTCGAGCAGCTCGCGGATGGTGTCGAGATCACTCGTCTGACGCGAGATGATGCGGCCCGACGTGTACGACTCGTGGAACTCGAGGCTGAGCTTCTGCGTGTGCAGGAAGATGCGCTTGCGGAGGTCGAGCATGACGGCCTGCGTCAGACGCGCAGCAACGACGACGTACCACCCGATCAGGACGGCGCCGCCGATCCCCGCGAGCAGGTACACGCCGACGACGCCGATGGTCGGCATCCAATCCGATCGTTCGATGACGGCCGGCAGGGCGTTGTCGATGCCGAACGCGATGAGGGCGGGACCGGCGACGCGGAGCGCCGTCGATACGACGAGCACGGCGCCGGCGAGGACGAGCTGCCAGCGCAGGGGCGAGACGAGCGAACCGAGAAGGCGCAGCGAACGCTGGCGGATGGAGCGGCTCTCGTCGCGCGTGTAGTCGGAGCGGTCCTCGCCGCTGGTCCCGGAGACGGTGGCGGTGCTCATCGGGTCGCCTCCTTTCCGGCGAAGGAATCATCGTCGATGACGGGGATCGCCCCCGTTCGCGCTTCGCGCTCAGCCTCTTCGAGGCTCGAGATCACGTAGCGGTAGTGATCGCTCTGCCGGAGCAGGTCGGAGTGCGTGCCGACTGCGGTGATACGCCCCTCCTCCAGAAGGGCGACGCGGTCGGCGAGGGTGACCGTCGAGGGCCGGTGGGCCACGATCAGGGCGGTCGTCTCGCTGAGCACCTCGCGAAGGGCATCCTCGACGAGCGCCTCGGTGTCGACGTCGAGCGCCGAGAGAGGGTCGTCGAGAACGAGCACGGCCGGGCGGGCGGCGACGGCACGCGCAAGGGCGAGACGCTGACGCTGTCCACCGGAGAGGCTGAGCCCTTCCTCCCCGATGACGGTGTCGAGGCCGTCGGGCAGGTCGTACACGAAGTGGGCCTGGGCCACCTGTAGCGCCTCGCGCAGGATCTCTTCGGCCTCGTCGGACCCGGGCGTGAGGTCCTCGCGACCGAGCAGCACGTTGTCGCGCACGGTCTGCGAGAACAGCGTGGCGTCTTCGAATGCCATGCCCACGTGCCGGCGCAGCTCCGCGAGGGTGAGATCGCGCACGTCGACACCGTCGATCAGCACGCGACCGCCGGTGACGTCGTAGAGGCGGCCGGGAAGCGTCGTGAGCGTGGTCTTGCCCGAGCCGGTCAGACCGACGAGGGCCATGGTCTCGCCCGGGTGCAGCACCAGGTCGACGCCGTCGAGCAGGTCGCGCTCGGTGTCCGCGGCATCCTGGTAACGGAAGTGGGCGCTCTCGAACGCCAGCTCTCCGCGAGGCTGCGCGATGGTGCGCGGGTTCTCAGGGTCGACGATCGTGTTCTGCTCGTCGAACACCTCGAAGATGCGATCGGTCGCCGTCCGCGCGTCGAGCAGGAAAGAGAAGAGAAAGCCGATCGATTCCATCGGCCAGCGCAGCACGGTCGCCATCGCGAAGAACGCGACGAGTTCGGGCACCTGCAGCTGCCCCAGCTGGGTCAGCACGATTCCGGCGCCCAGGCAGACCGCGAAGGCGATGTCGGGAAGCAGCACGAGCCAGAACCAGATCCACCCGACCGCGCGGGCCTTGTCGATCTCGGTCTCGCGCAGCGACTCTGCCTGACGGGTGAACTTCTTCAGGGCATGTGCGCCGCGGCCGAAGGCCTTGAGGACGCGGATGCCGTGAACGCTCTCTTCCACGGAGGTGGCGAGGTCGCCCGCCTGGTCCTGGCTCTGCCGCGTGAGCGCGCCATAGCGCTTCTCGAACCGGAACCCGACGTAGATCACCGGGGCGGAGGTGACGAGGAAGAGCGCGCCGAGCACCCAGTGCCAGCGGAACAGCAGCACGGCGCCGATGGCGATCGTGAGCATGTTGACGACGAGCAGGATGACGCCGAAGGCCAGCCAACGACGGAGCATGCTGATGTCCTGCATCATGCGCGAGAGCAGCTGGCCGGACTGCCACCGGTCGTGGAAGGCGACCGGCAGGCGCTGCAGGCGCGAGTAGAACGACTGGCGCAGGTCGTACTCGACCTTGGTTGCGGGCGCGAGGACGAACCAGCGCCGCAGCCACACCATCGCGGCTTCGGCGAGGCCGAGACCGAGCACGGCGAGGGAACCCCACACCAGGGCGGTGGGGTCGAGGGAGGCGATGGGGCCGGCGACGATCTGCTCGAGCACCAGGGGGATGGCGAGCGCCAGAAGGCTGGCGATGAGCGCGGTGACGGCACCGGCGATGAGGCGCGGGAGTACCGGGCGCGCGATGGGCAGAAGCCGCGCGAGCGCGCGCGGCGTCGAAAGACGGGGCGGATGAGCGGAGGGAGTCATGATCCTCGTGGGGTCGAAGCGGGCGCCGGGATCGGGCGCAGAAAGGGGTGCCGGAGGCGCGACGAAAATCGTCAGTCGGGGCGAAGCGGTGCGTCGAAACGCGAACGCGGAGCCCTAGAGGCGTCGGCCGGGTCGTGAGACGGCGGAGGGCGCGACGACGGCCGGGGCGACGAAGGCGTCGGTCTGGTCCATGGCATCCTCCTTGTTCGATGAAGCTTCCGCGGGGGGACGGCAGCCCTCCAGAATATGTCTGAGAGAACGCTGGAAGCAAGAGTCTCTTCCCCAATTCCCGCCGGTCAGGTCGCCGATTCGCGCGACAGCAGACTCTGCTTCACTCGCGTTCCCCATGCGAAACCCCCCATGGATCCATCCGCGCGCAGGACGCGATGACAGGGAACGAAGAGCGCTACCGCGTTCCGCGCGCAGATGGACGCGGCCGCCCGCACAGCCGTCGGAGACCCGAGCGCTGTGGCGAAGCCCGTATAGGTGAGGGGCGTCCCGGGCGTGATGGCGCGCAGCGCCTCCCACCCGGCGAGTTGCAGGCGCGTCCCCCGCTGAGAGACAACGACGGAGTCGATCGCACCGATATCGCCCGCGTAGTACGCACGAACAGCATCAGCGGCCGTCGTCGTGCCCCGACGGACGTCGGCTGGACGCTGATCCGGTCGGAGCCGTGCGAGAACGGCGTCGGTGTCATCGGTCCACCCCGACACGATCACCCGGTCGGCCTCATCGGCGAGGATCGCGAACGCACCGTCGGGGGTATCGACGAACTGGAGGGTGGCGGCGGTCATGCGGGGTTCTCGCTCTCTGTGACGGAATCGGGTGAGGGGGTCAGGACGACGTCGGCGCGCATGCCCGAGGCTCGCCGACGGGTGGGGGACGCCGCGACTGCGGCCGCCGTCTCGGCCGGTGCGCGCCAGGACTGGGTCACCGGAGCGGCATACCAGTAGTGCGCCATCGCGTAGCTGCGCCAGGGCGCCGATCGCTCCGACCACGCCGTGAAGCCCGCCGGGTCGGAGGGGAGTCCGAGGGCTGCCGCACCGGCGCGGGCCGCGACGTCGCCGGGAAGCAGGACATCGGGATCACCGAGCACGCGCATGCGCACGTAATCGGCTGTCCACGGGCCGATCCCCCGCATCGCCAGCAGCCGCTCGCGCTGCTCCGCGCCGTCGTCGCCGGCGCCGAGCTCGAGGCGGCCGTCGGCCAGCGCTGCCGCCGCCTCGACGATGGCCCGCATGCGCGCCGCGGGCCCGCGAAGGACCTCGAGCCCGTGCTCGGCGATCACCGCCGGCGTGGGGAAGAGAGTGAGCGGCCTCGGGCCGATGGCGGTGGGTTCGCCGAGTTCGGCCGTCAGCCGGCCCTGCATGGTCCGGGCCGACGCCACGCTGATCTGCTGCCCGATCATGGCCCGCAACAGCATCTCGTGGGCGTCGACCGCACCGGGAACCCGCACACCGGGGATCGCCGCCACGGCGGGGGCGAGCTCGGGATGCCGGGCGAGAGCCTCGTCGATCGCGAGGGGGTCGGCGTCGAGATCGAACAGTCGGCGAACGCGGGCGATGAGCGTGCCGAGGTCGGCCAAGGCCGACAACCGCGCGCGCAACCGGAGCCGACCGTCGTCGGCGAGGCGCACCTCGAACCATGCCGGGCCGCCCGGGAGGCGAGCGACACGCGCGAACGAGCGGTCGCCGCCCTCCTCGACGCCCGGAATCGCATGAGCCCTCATCCACCCGAAAAGGCCGACGGTGTCGATCGGCCCTCGCACCGGCAGGGCGAGGTCGATCTCGCCCGCCGCGGCTTCGACACCCGAGGTGTGGGAGCGTCGCGCACGGAGATCGCGCGGCGGCATCCCGAACACCTCGCCGATGGTCTCGGTGAACTGACGGATGCTCGAGAACCCGGAGGAGAACGCCACGTCGGCCGAGGGGAGGTCGGTCCCCACCAGCAGCGCCCGTGCGGTGTGCGCGCGCTGCGCGCGGGCGAGCGCGAGAGGCCCGGCCCCGAGCTCGGCGGTGAGGAGCCGGGTGAGGTGCCGCGACGAATAGCCGAGGCGCCGCGCGAGCCCCGGAACCCCCTCGCGGTCGACGACGCCGTCGGCGATGAGGCGCATGGCCCGCGCGGCCACGTCCTGGCGGACGTCCCACAGGGGAGAGCCGGGAGCGGCCTCGGGCAGACACCTCTTGCAGGCGCGATAGCCCGCCTCGTGCGCCGCGGCGGAGGTGGCGTAGAAGGTGACGTTCTCTTCCTTCGGCGTGCGCGCGGGACAACTCGGACGGCAGTAGATGCGCGTCGAACGCACCGCCGTGACGAACTGCCCGTCGAAGCGGCGGTCGCGCGACTGGATCACGCGATAGCGCTCGGCGAAGCCCGCGGGCTCGGAGACGGAAGTGGTCATGGCATCCACCCTGCCATCGACCTCCGACATCGACTGGCGGAAATCGGACACGGCCGTGCGGGCCGGCTCGACCGTCCCCTCCCGGTCGTC
>JAKOMY010000091.1 GCA_022702225.1 Microbacteriaceae bacterium
CCACCGTGGCCCCCGCCCACGCGAACGCCACGCGTGCCCGGGCGGCGGAGATGATCTGCGAGCTCGCGCCCGCCGGCTTCGAGAAGGTCTTCTTCACCAACGGTGGGGCGGATGCCAACGAGAACGCGATCCGCATGGCCCGGCTCGTCACGGGTCGTGACAAGGTCATCTCGCGCTACCGGTCGTACCACGGCAACACGGGAGCGGCGATCGTGGCGACGGGCGACTGGCGCCGCATCCCCAACGAATACGCGCGCGGGCACGTGCACGTGTTCGGTCCCTACCTGTACCGGTCGGAATTCTGGGCGACCACCGAGGAAGAGGAGTGCACCCGAGCGTTGCACCACCTCGAGCGGGTCATCCAGGCGGAGGGCGCGGCCACGATCGCCGCGATCCTGCTCGAGACCGTGCCCGGCACGGCCGGTGTGATGACGCCTCCCGCGGGCTACCTCGCCGGTGTGCGCGAGATCTGCGACCGCTACGGCATCGTCATGATCCTCGACGAGGTCATGGCCGGCTTCGGTCGCACGGGGGAGTGGTTCGCGTTCGAGGCGCACGGCGTCACGCCCGATCTCATCACCTTCGCCAAGGGCGTCAACTCCGGGTACGTGCCGGTGGGGGGCGTGATCATCTCGGATGCCATCGCGCACCACTTCGACGACACGGTGTTCCCCGGGGGCCTCACGTATTCGGGTCACCCGCTCGCCGCGGCCAGCATCGTCGCCGCCCTCGGCGCCATGCGCGAGGAGGGCATCGTCGACAACGCCAAGCGCATCGGAGCCGAGGTCATCGGCCCGCGTCTCGCCGCGCTCGCCGAGCGTCACGAGATCGTCGGAGAGGTGCGCGGCAGCGGCGTGTTCTGGGCGATCGAGCTCGTCTCCGATCGCGAGAGCCGCACGCCCGTCACGCCCGCGACGATGGGCGCGATCAAGGCCGCCCTGCTGAGCCGCGGTCTGCTGCCCTTCATCGCCGACAACCGCATCCACGTCGTGCCGCCGTGCGTCGTCACCGACGCCGAGGCCCACCGCGGCCTTGACATCATCGACGCGGTGCTCGCCGACGTCGCCCTGGCGTGACGACATGACATCGACCATCGCCCCTGCGCCCTCGCCCCATGGGATGGTGGAGTCCCCCGCCGCGGCCATTGCCTCCCGCCTGCACCGATCGACCACCGGTCGCGGCGGTCCGCTGAGCGATGCGCGCGCACAGTTCGACGCCGCCAGCCGGCTCATCGGACTCGACCCGGCGCTGCACGCCGTGCTCTCGGTGCCGCAGCGCGAGCTGACCGCCATGCTGCCCGCTCGTCTGCCAGACGGGCGCACCGTGATGGTGGCGGGTCACCGCGTGCAGCACTCCCTGGCGCGCGGTCCGGGTAAGGGTGGTATCCGCTTCAGCGCCCGCGCGGACCTCGACACCGTGCGGGCACTTGCGATGTGGATGACGTGGAAGTGCGCGCTGTTCGACCTGCCGTTCGGCGGGGCGAAAGGGGCGATCGCAGTTGACCCCGTCGGTCTGGAGCCGGCGGAGTACGAGCGCCTCGTCCGCCGGTACGCGCGGGCCATGGCCCCCATCACGGGAGCAGACACCGACATCCCGGCGCCCGACGTGGGATCGGGGGCTGCGGAGATGGCATGGATGATGGATGCCGCCCCGGCGCACGGCGCCGGGTGGGGTGCCGTGACGGGCAAGCCGCTCGCCCTCGGCGGCTCGCAGGGCCGGGCTGCCGCGACGTCGCTGGGCGTGGCATCCGTCGCCCTTCTCGCCCTGAAGCGCGCGGGCATGGATCCGCGCGACGCCACGGCCGCCGTGCACGGCTTCGGCAAGGTGGGTCGGGGCGCGGCGCTGGAGCTGGCGCGGGCGGGCGTGCGCGTGGTCGCCGTCGCCGACGTGCGCGGCGGCCTCCGCGCCGACGACGGACTCGACATCGCGGCGCTCGCGCAGCACGTCGACCGCACCGGGAGTCTGATCGGCTTCGCCGAGGCGGACGCCATCGGTTCGGTCGACGTGCTCACGGAGCCGGTCGACCTGCTCATCCCGGCGGCGGTCGAGGGGGTCATCACCCATGAGAACGTCGACCGGGTGAAGGCCCGCATCATCGTCGAGGGAGCGAACGGTCCGATCACCTCGGCGGCCGAGACCGCGCTGCGCCACCGTGGCGTAGACGTCGTTCCCGACCTGCTCGCCAATGGCGGGGGCGTCGTCGTCAGCTACTTCGAGTGGGTGCAGGCGCGCCAGGGCTGGTGGTGGGACGTCGTCGACGTCGAGGAGCGGCTCGCGCAGCGCATGCGCGCCTCGTGGCAGCTCGTGGCCCATCGGGCGACGGCCGACGGTGTGGACCTGCGCACCGCAGCGACCGCGGTGGCGGTGGAGCGGGTGGCGGCGGCCGTCAGGGCGCGCGGTTCGGAGGGCTGAGCCTCAGATGACGGTCGAGACGGCCTCGCGTTCGGCGGGGGTGAGGTCAGCCTCGTAGAACCGGTAGATGCTCTCGACGCTGGCCTGTCGCGCGGCCGGGGCGTCGCGCGCCCCGATGATCTTCACGAGCTCGGCTCCATCGGTGACACTGCGGCGCAGCAGCGCTCGCGGTTCGCTGTCGGACGCGATGCGGCCTCCCATGAGGTCGGTCATCGTGTCGCTGACCACACTGCCGCACACCGCGATGAGGCTGTTCGCCGCCGCCTCGCGGATGGTGTCGTGGAACGCGCGCACCAGCCTCGGGTAGGGCGATATGTCGTCGGAGTCGGCGCAGTCACGCATGCGCTGCAGGTTGTCCTGGATGCGCGCCATCTGCTCGATGGTGTGATGTTGTGCGGCGAGATAGCTCGCTGTGCCCTCGAGGAACAGACGGAACTGCAGAAGTTCGGCGCGACTGGTGGCCTGGCGCGACAGTTGACCGAGGGACTTCTCGAGCAGGCGCGGTGTGAACGCCGCGATCACGGGGCCGCGCGGGTCGCCCGGCCGTGACTCCACCAGCCCGGTCGCCTGCAGCACGCGCAGGGCCTCTCGCACGGTGGCTCGGCTGACCGAGAAGTCCTCCATGAGACGGCGTTCGCCGGGCAGGCGGTCACCGGCCTGCAGCTCGCCGGAGTCGATCGCGGCCTCGATCTGCTCGACGATGCCCTCGTACGCGCTGACCTTCTGGACGGGCGTGAACGCCACTTCGCCTCCTCGATTTCAGCGAAGAGCGCCCCGTGTAAACACTCTGTTTCCTGGCTTGCCCCGCTGGGTTCCCCGATCCTATCGTTCGACTACTGGTCAGACCAGTAGACCGTTCCTCCCTCTTTCCGTAGACACCCAGGAGTAAACCCGTGACTCTTTCTGCTCGACGCTCCGGTGCCGCGGTGGGCGCCGCAGTAGCCCTCGCGCTCGCTCTCACCGCCTGCGCGGGAGGCACCGCCCCCGCCGACGGTTCCGCCCACGACCCGGTCGTCACCATCGGGCTCACGGGCGAACCGACCAACTTCGACCTCACGACCACGTCGGGCGCCGCGATCCCGCAGGTGCTCCTCAACAACGTCTACGAGACGCTGGTCTCGATCGATCAGCAGGGCGAGCTCGTCCCCCAGCTCGCCACCGCGTGGACGGTCAGCGACGACGGCCTGACCTACGACTTCACCCTCCACGACGGCGTGACCTTCTCCGACGGCGCGACGTTCACCGCCGATGACGTGAAATTCTCGCTCGAACGGGTCAAGACCGACTGGACCATCAACCAGGGCAAGATGGCGCTCCTCGACAGCGTCGAGGTCGTCTCGCCCACCGAGGCCCGCGTGAAGCTCACCAAGCCCAGCAACTCGTGGTTGTACTCCCTGGCCGGCACCGTCGGCATCATGTTCGACACCGACGGCGTCGCCGACCTCGCCAACACCCCTGTCGGCACGGGCCCGTTCACGATCACCGAGCGGGTGCAGGGCGATCACATCTCCCTCGCCGCGCGTGACGACTACTGGGGCGGGGCGCCCGCGATGCGCGACATCACGCTCCGCTACTTCGCCGACGCCACCGCGAGCACCAACGCGTTGCGCGCGGGCGACGTCGACATGCTCTACAACATGCAGGCGCCCGACCTCGTCTCGCAGTTCAAGACCGACCCCGCCTTCCAGGTGCTGCAGGGATCGTCCAACGGCGAGATCCTGCTGGGTCTGAACAACCGGGCCGCACCCTTCAACGACGTGCGCGTGCGTCAGGCGATCGCCTACGGCATCGACCGACAGGCGGTTCTGGATGCCGCATGGGCGGGCTACGGCGAGCTCATCGGCGCGATGGTACCCCCCACCGACCCGTACTACGAAGACCTCAACGACCTGTACCCGTACGACCCCGACAAGGCGCGCGACCTGCTCGCCGAGGCCGGGGCCGAGAACCTGTCGATCACGTTCAAGGTGCCCACGCGTCCCTACGCCACCGCCGTGGCCGAGGTCGTCGTCTCGCAGCTCGCCCAGATCGGCGTCACCGCGAAGATCGAGACCCTCGAGTTCCCCGCCGTCTGGCTCGACGAGGTGTTCACCAAGGACGACTACGAGATGACGGTCATCCTCGCGGTCGAACCGCGCGACATCCTTACCGTGTTCAACGATCCCAATTACTACATCGGCTACGACAACTCCAAGATCTCCGCCCTGGCTGCCGCCGCAGACGCGGGCACCAAGGAGGAGTGGATCGACGGCATGAAGAAGGTCGCCAAAATCACCGCCGAAGACGTGGCATCCCTGCCGCTGTTCCTCTTCCCGAACATCGTCGTGGCCGATGCCGCGTTGAAGGGCATCGCGCCCAACGCGGTGACCGAGTCGCTCAACATGACCAAGCTCGCCTGGAACTGACCCCACCCGATTCGATCCTGAAAGGGGGCGACCGTGCCTCTCCGTCTTCTCAAGCTCGCAGGGACCTTCCTGGCCACCGTCTGGGTGTCCACGATGCTGGTCTTCCTGCTGCTGCGGGTCATGCCGGGGGACCCGGCCACGGTCGCCCTCGGGACCGACGCCACCGCCGAACAGCTCGACGCCTGGCGCGCGCAGTACGGCACCACGGCGCCGCTGTGGGAGCAGTACCTGCAGTGGATCGGGGGAATCCTCCGGGGCGACTTCGGCACCTCGTACGTGACGCAGGCGGCGATCGGGCCGACACTCGTCGAGCGGGCTCAGGTCACCCTGCTGCTCGTCGCGCTCGCCATGGTCGTGGCGCTCGTGGTGGCCGTGCCGCTGGGCACGTTCTCGGCGATGCGTCACGGCAAGGCCAGCGGCGGGGCGGTTTCGGCCTTCTCGCAGATCGGCGTCGCCCTCCCGAGCTTCCTCGTCGGGATGCTGCTGATCGCCGTCTTCGCCATCCAGCTGCGGTGGCTGCCCTCCGGCGGCTGGCGGTGGGGACCGGACGTGTTCCGGTACGCGATCCTGCCCGTGCTCGCCCTCGGGTCGGTGCAGGCGTCGATCCTCACCCGGTACGTCCGCTCGGCGGTGCTGGAGATCAAGGGCGAGGACTTCCTCCGCACCGCCCGGTCCAAGGGGCTCACGGCCAACGCCGCCCTCATCCGCCACGGCTTGAAGAACGCCAGCGTTCCGGTGCTGACGGTCGTGGGCGTGCAGCTCGCGGGCCTTCTCGTCGGTGCGGTCGTGGTGGAGCGGGTCTTCGCTATCCCCGGCCTCGGCAGCTACCTGGTCGACGCCGTGGCCAACCGCGATCTGCTGGCCGTGCAGAGCATCGTGCTCCTGCTCGTGCTCGCGGTCGTCGTCATCAACTTCGTCGTCGACGTGGCGTACACCTCGATCGACCCCCGTCTTCGGAGGGCCTAATGTCCACCACCTCACTCACTGCCCGTCCCGAAGCGGGAACGACGCCCGAAGCGGCTGTCCGCGCTCGCCGCGAGCGCCGATCGCTCGAGCCGGGCCTGCTCATCGGCGGCATCCTCATCGCCCTCGTGGCGCTCACCGCACTGGTCTCGCTGGTGTGGACGCCCTACGACCCGACCGTGGCCGTGGCATCCGATCGCCTGCAGACCCCCTCGGGCGCGCACTGGATGGGCACCGACCGCTACGGCCGCGACGTGCTGTCGCAGGTCATGGCCGGAGCCCAGATCACGATGCTCGTCGGCACGATCGCCGTCGCCATCGGGTTGGTCATCGGCGCGCCCCTCGGCATCCTGGCCGGTATGCGCCCGAAGCGTGCCGGGGCGCTCGTGATGGGCGGGAGCGACGTGCTCATGGCCTTCCCGGGGCTGCTGCTGGCCATCGTGTTCGGCGCGATCTTCGGCGGCGGCACGGTCACGGCGATGGTCGCCCTGGGCATCGGCTCGGCGCCCGCCTTCGCCCGGGTCGCCCGTGCCGGCACCATGCAGGTGATGTCGATGGACTACGTGTTCGCGGCGAAGGCCGCCAACCGTTCCGAGGTCGCGATCGCCGTCCGGCACGTGCTGCCGAACATCGGCGGGATGCTGATCGTGCAGTGCTCGGTGAACTTCGCCATCGCGGTGCTCGCTGAGGCGGGACTGTCGTTCTTGGGGCTCGGGACCATGCCGCCCACCCCGTCGTGGGGCCGCATGCTGCTGGATTCGCAGCAGTTCCTCGGCACGAACGACTACCTCCTCGTCTTCCCGGGCCTGGCGATCGCCATCGCCGTGCTCGGGTTCAACCTCTTTGGCGACGGTCTGCGCGACCGGCTCGATCCCAAACTCAGGAGTCGTTGATGTCCACTGTTGTGCAGACGGGCCCGGTGGCCGCCCCTCCCGTCGGGGGTCGCGCCGTCGAGGTCACCGACCTCACCATCCGCTCCGGCGACCGCACCCTCGTGTCGGAGCTGTCGTTCCACATCGAGCGCGGAGAACGCGTCGGCCTGATCGGGGAGTCGGGTTCCGGTAAGTCGCTCACCTCCCTCGCGGTGATGGGCCTGCTTCCCACCAACCTCCGCGCGGAGGGTGCGGTCCACGTCGGCAGCGACCCCCGCAACCTCATCGACCTGGGTGAGCGCGAGCTCGCCGGCATCCGGGGCACGCGCTCGGCCATGGTCTTCCAGGAGCCGATGACGGCGCTCAACCCGCTCATGCAGGTGGGTCCGCAGATCGCCGAGGCGATGATCGTGCACGGCACCCAGCGCGACCGCCGCGCCGCGAACGCCCGCGCGCTGCAGTTGCTGCAGGACGTCGGCATCCCTTCTCCTGCTGAGGCCGCCCGGGCGTACCCCCATCAGCTGTCGGGTGGGCAGCGCCAGCGGGTGGTGCTCGCGATCGCCCTGGCGAACGACCCCGAACTGCTGGTGTGCGACGAGCCCACGACGGCGCTCGACGTCACGGTGCAGAAGCAGGTGCTCGACCTGGTGCTCGCGACCGTCAAGCGCCGCGACACGGGCCTGCTCTTCATCACCCACGACCTCGCCGTGGTGGGTGAGACGTGCGAGCGGGTGCTCGTGATGAACAAGGGCGAGGTCGTGGAGCGCGGCACGATCGATCAGATCTTCACCCGCCCGCAGCATCCCTACACGCGGGGGCTGCTCGCGGCATCCGACCTCTCGGCCACGGACGACGAGGGCAAGCTGTTCACGGTCGCCACCGCGGCCGGCTACCGCCCGGGCCACGCGCTGCCGCGCATGAACGCCGACGACCACACCGCGAAGAAGACGGTGGACGACGTGGTGCGGGTCGAGAACCTCACCCGCGTCTACACGTCGCCCCGCACGTCGTTGTTCACCGCTCCGCGCGAGGTGAAGGCGCTCAACGGCGTCTCGTTCTCGATCGCGGCGGGTGACCGGTTCGGCATCGTCGGCGAGTCGGGTTCGGGCAAGTCGACGCTGCTGCGGTTGCTGTCGGGCCTCGACCAGCCCACCTCGGGCGACCTCGAGGTCGTGGGCCGGAGCCTGGTGAAGGCCGGGGCGAAAGATCTGGCCGAGCTGCGCCGCAATCTGCAGATCGTGTTCCAAGACCCGATGGCCTCGCTCGACCCGCGCATGCGCATTCGCGACATCGTCGCCGAGCCGCTGCTCAACGCCGCCAACCTCGAGAACGGCACGGCGATGAACGCCAAGGAGCGGGCGGATGCCGTGGCCGAGATGATCGAGGCGGTGGGCCTGCCGCGCGATGCGGTGGAGCGATTCCCGCACCAGTTCTCAGGAGGGCAGCGTCAGCGCATCTCGATCGCGCGGGCACTGGTCTGCCGCCCACGCATCCTCGTCGCCGATGAGCCGGTGAGCGCGCTCGACGTGTCGGTGCGCGCGCAGGTGCTCAACCTGCTCGCCGACCTGGTGGACGAGTACCGTCTGACCCTGATCTTCGTCTCGCACGACCTCCACGTCGTGCGGTACCTGTGCGATCGCGTCGCCGTCATGCGCAAGGGCGAGATCGTCGAGCAGGGTCCCACCGAATCGGTGTACGCCGCCCCTCAGCAGGAGTACACGCGCGTCCTCATCGACGCGACTCCGACCATCAGCCACGTGCAGGAGACGCGATGACCTCGCAGCCGACCATCACCCCCACGATCGAGATGACCGGCGCCGCGCTCGCGGCCGGGTACGCCTCGGGGGAGTTCACCCCGGTGGATGCCGCGGAGTCGGTGCTCGCCGACATCGCCGCCCGCAACGGCGAGATCAACGCCTTCACCGATCTCGACCCCGCCCAGGTGCTCGACGTTGCGGCCGCGTCCGCCGCGCGATGGGAGCGGGGGGAGCAGCGGGGTCCGCTCGACGGGGTGCCGGTCACGGTGAAAGAGAACTTCGTGCGCGCCGGGATCCCCGCACATGCGGGTGTCGCCGGTCACGCAGGTGTCGTTCCCGAGCGAGACTCGCCCGCGGTGGAGCGGCTGCTCGAGCAGGGCGCGGTCATCGTCGGCTCTACGACCATGCCCGACTGGGGCATGCTCTCGTCGGGGGTGTCGAGCCTGTCGGGTATCACGCGCAGCCCGTGGAACCCGGCGTGGACGGTCGGCGGCTCGAGCTCGGGCGCGGGGGCTGCCGCCGCGGCCGGTTTCGGCGTCGTCCACCTGGGCACCGACATCGGCGGTTCGGTGCGCCTGCCCGCCGCATGGACGGGGGTTGCCACGCTCAAGCCGAGCAACGGTCGGATCCCGCTCGACAACCCGTACTTCGGGCGTTCGGCCGGTCCCCTGGCCCGCACCGTCGCCGACGTGGCGCTCGGCATGCACGCCGTCGCGCGTCCCGACGAGCGCGATTACACCTCGCTTCCGGATGCCGACATCGACTGGTTCGACCTCGACACCGACGTGCGGGGTCGCCGCATCGCCGTGCACACCGACCCGGGAACGGGCATGCCCGTCGACCCGGAGGTGAAGGCTGCCGTGCTGCGCGCCGCGGACCTCTTCTCGGATGCCGGAGCCGAGGTCGTGGAGCTGCCGGCGTTCATCGACGACGGCATCCTGCGCGACATCGACGACTTCTGGCGCATCCGCTTCTGGCGCACCTACCTGGGCCTGTCGCACGAAGCGAAGACCGCCGTGCTTCCGTACATCGCCGACTGGGTGCACCCCGGATCCGATATGAGCGGTCGCCGCGCCCTCGAGGCCTACGAAACGTTCGGCGAGCTGCAGAAGCGCACGGTCGCGGCGACCTCGGCGTTCGACGCGGTGCTAGCGCCCGTTGCGCCGGTGGCGGCGTTCCCCGCCGAGTGGCCGATGCCCTGGGGGTTCGACGCGAGTCTCTCGATGCCCCACATCGCGTTCACGTTGCCGTACAACATGTCGGGCCAGCCGGCATCGTCGGTGAACTGCGGGTTCACGGCGGATGGGCGGCCGATCGGGTTGCAGATCTCAGGGCGGCGGTTCGCCGATCTGGAGACCCTGCAGCTGACGGCGTGGTTCGAGGCGGCGCGGCCGGCGGACGCGGTGCCGGTGTTCCCGAGCTGATCGGGCTCAGCAGTACAGATGCCGCGGTCTCTCGCTTCGGCGGGGGTCCGCGGCGATCGTCGTTCGAGATTCGCGCGAAGTGTCGTCGCCTCAAGCAGCGCGAGGGTCTGAAGATGGTCGTCATCGACTACCTGCAGCTGCTCACGAGCGGTAAGCGCGTCGAGTCGCGTCAGCAGGAGGTCAGTGAGTTCTCGCGTGCGCTTAAGCTGATGGCGAAGGAACTGCAGGCTGTTCGCGACGCGCAGCGGGTGCGCGCCGCGACGGCGCATGTCACTCGGCGGTGACCGACGCGCTCCACGTCACGCCGAAGCGGTCGGTCAGCATGCCGAAGCCCGCGCTCCACGCTGAGGCCGCGAGCGGCTCGACGATCGTGGCATCCGTCGACAGGGTGTTCCAGTAGCCCTGGAGCTCCTCGAGGGTGGGGGTGCTGATGGAGACGAACAGCGACTGGTCGGTGACCGTTACGTTGTTCTCGCGGTGGGTGGAGCCGGGGGCGGCGATGCCGCCCTCGGTGCGGCCGGGGATGTCGTAGCCCATGATGCGGAAGCCGTTCTCGCCGGCGACCAGGCCGAAGACGACCTTGTCGGAGCCGGGGATTTCGGCCGGCATGCCGAAGTCGGCGTAGGTGTTGACGACGAGGTGGCCGCCGAAGACGGACTGGTAGAACTCGAGCGCCTGGCGGGCATCGCCGCGGAAGTTCAGGTGGGTGGTGGTCTGCACGGGCATGTCTGCTCCTCGATGAATGGGCCGGGATCGGCTCGTGAGATCACGTTCCCACCCGTACAGGTCGGTTTCTGTCCTAGACCGCGAGTACCGTCGGATGCATGGACACGACGTCGCGATTGCTCACCCTGCTGTCGCTGCTGCAGGCGCGGCGGGACTGGCCTGGTCGGTGTTGGCCTCGCGGCTGGATGTCAGCGATCGCACGGTGCGGCGCGACATCGATCGTCTGCGCGAGATGGGCTACCGGATTGAGACGACGATGGGCCCCGACGGGGGATACCGCCTCGACGCGGGAGCGGAGATGCCGCCGCTGCTATTCGATGATGACCAGGCGCTCGCGGTCGCGATCGCTCTGCGTTCGGCTCCCGCGTTGGGTGCGGACATCGGCGAGGCAGCGGTGCGAGCTCTCGCCACGATGCGTCAGGTGCTGCCGCCGCGGCTGCGGCACCGGCTGGATGCGGTCGAGGTGACGACGGTGGGCCGCGCCGGGGAAGCGCCCGTTGCTGCCGTGCCGCTCGACGTGTTGCTCACGCTCGCCCAGGCGGTGCGCGACCGGGTAACGATGCGCTTCGACTACCTGCCGCGGGGCGAGGGAGAGCCTCAGCCTCGGCGGATCGAGCCGCACCAACTCGTGGCATCCCACGGCCGGTGGTACCTGCTCGGGTGGGATCTCGAGCGGGAGGACTGGCGGCTCTTCTCGGCGGATCGCGTGCGACCCCGGGTGCCGC
>JAKOMY010000139.1 GCA_022702225.1 Microbacteriaceae bacterium
CAGACCAGGGGGGAGTCACCGTGGCGGCGACGCGCTCGTTCTGGTCGCGACCGGCTGTGCACGTGGTCGGGGGACTCGTCATCCCCGTCCTGCTTCTCGCGGTCTGGCAGATCACCACCTCGGTCGGACTCGTGCCGGTGTACCGGCTGCCCCCGCCCGCGTCCGTCGTCACCGCCGCCGTCGGTCTGGCGGAGTCCGGGGAGTTGTGGCGTCATATCGCCATCTCGGTGCAGCGGGTGCTGGTCGGCTTCACCCTGGGCTCGCTCGTCGGGCTGGCGGTCGCGGCCCTGGTGGGCCTCACCCGTGCGGGGGACGTGCTGTTGAGCCCCACTCTCGCCGCCATCCGTGCGATCCCCTCGCTCGCTCTCGTTCCGCTCCTGCTGCTGTGGATGGGGATCGGCGAGGATTCGAAGGTCACCCTCATCGCCGTCGGCGCCTTCTTCCCGATCTTCACGACGGTGGCCGGCGCCCTGCGTCACGTCGACGCGCAGCTCGTCGAGATGGGGCGCTCCTTCAGCCTGCGCGGCTGGGAGTTGTTCCGCGCGGTGCAGCTGCCGGCCGTCGTGCCCTCCCTCGTCTCGGGACTGCGGCTGGCGATGGCGCAGTCCTGGCTCTTCCTGGTCGCTTCCGAGCTCATCGCCGCGTCGATGGGCCTCGGATTCCTCCTGACGCTGTCGCAGCAGAACGGCCGCGTCGACCGCATCCTGCTGACCATCGCGCTGCTGGCGGTTCTGGGGGCGCTGTCCAACGCCATCCTCAGCGTGATCGAGAAGCGTCTGCTGCGCCGCTGGACGTGACGGCGGTCCCGACGCGATATTGCAGCCCGGCGCGGTAGACTGGTCGAATGCTTCGGCGCTCCCGGCGCCGCATCCACCTCATCCGCCGCACCAGGAGGTTCCCATGGCCGGACGTGACAAGGGCATTATCGACCCGCCCATCGACGCTCTGCTCGACAAGGTCGACTCGAAGTACCAGCTCGTCATCTACGCGTCCAAGCGCGCGCGTCAGATCAACGACTACTACTCCGACCTGCACGAGGGAAACCTCTTCGACAACGTGGGCCCGCTCGTGGACTCCACCGTCGAGGACAAGCCCCTGACGATCGCTCTGCACGAGATCCACGAAGACAAGCTGCGCCTGCGCGCTGCGGAGTGATCCCCAGCCTGCGCACTCTCGTGATCTGTTCACAGATGTGACGATGCCCCGGGCGGCTGATCGCCGCCCGGGGCATACTTGTGCCCATCCCCGCCCCACACTTCTCCGGAGTCGCCTTGACCGACCTGCGCCTTTTCACGTCCGAGTCCGTCACCGAGGGTCACCCCGACAAGATCTGCGATCAGATCTCCGACAGCATCCTCGATGCCATCCTCACCGAGGACCCCACCGGTCGCGTGGCCGTCGAGACGCTCGTGACGACGGGCCTCGTGCACGTGGCCGGCGAGGTGTCCACGAGCGCCTACGTCGAGATCCCGGCGATCGTTCGCGACGTGGTCAACCGCATCGGGTACACCTCGAGCGACACCGGCTTCGACGGTGAGTCGTGCGGCGTCTCCGTCTCGATCGGGGCGCAGTCGTCCGACATCGCCGCGGGCGTCAACAAGGCGTTCGAGCAGCGCGAGCGCGGCTCCGTCGACCCGCGCGACCTCCAGGGTGCCGGCGATCAGGGCATCATGTTCGGCTTCGCCACCAACGAAACCCCCCAGCTCATGCCGATGGCCGCCTGGACCGCCCACCGCATCGCCGAACGTCTGGCATCCGTCCGCAAGGACGGATCGCTGCCGTTCCTGCGCCCCGACGGCAAGACGCAGGTCACCCTCGGCTACGACGGCCTCGTGCCCCGCACGGTCGACTCCGTCGTGCTGTCGACCCAGCACCACCCCGACATCTCGCAAGAAGACCTGCGCGCCGAGGTGCAGGCCGCGGTCATCGACCCCGTGCTGGCCGAGACCGGCCTCGAACTGCCCGACGTGAAGTACTACATCAACCCTGCCGGTCCGTTCGTCATCGGCGGGCCGAAGGGCGATGCAGGCCTCACGGGTCGCAAGATCATCATCGACACCTACGGCGGCGCGTCGCGCCACGGCGGAGGCGCCTTCAGCGGCAAGGACCCGTCGAAGGTCGACCGCTCGGCGGCGTACGCCATGCGATGGGTCGCGAAGAACGCGGTCGCCGCGGGTCTCGCCGACCGGCTCGAGGTTCAGGTCGCCTACGCGATCGGCAAGGCCAACCCCGTGGGCCTGTACGTGGAGTCGTTCGGCACCGCACACGTCACCGACGAGGCCATCGTGCGCGCGATCCGCGAGGTGTTCGATCTGCGTCCGGCCGCGATCGTCGACCAGCTCGACCTGCTGCGGCCGATCTACGCTCGAACCGCGACGTACGGTCACTTCGGCCGCGAACTGCCCGACTTCACGTGGGAACGCACCGACCGCGTCGACGAGCTGCGTACCGCCGCCGGACTCTGACGGTGACCGGGGGAGTGCGCTCCGCCCGCCCACAGGTCCTCCCGCGCGACGGCGTTCACGGCGGGGGAGTCTCCTCGTGAGCGAGCGTCGCGTGGCGCGCGTGCAGCTGGAGTCGCCCGTGCCGCAGCTCGACCGGCTATTCGACTACGCCGTCCCTCATCCGCTGGTCGCCGACATCGCCCCGGGCGTCCGGGTCAAGGTGCCGTTGCGCTCGGCGGGGCGGATGATGGACGCCTTCGTCATCGAGGTGGTGGCCGACGACGGCTCGGAGAGACCGCTGTCAGCGGTCGAGGCGGTCGTCTCGCCCATGTCGGTGCTGCCCGAGCGGCTCTACACGCTGGCGCGGCGGGTGGCCGATCGTGCGGCGGGGTCGGTGAGCGACGTGCTGCGCCTCGCGGTGCCCAAACGCATGGTCCGCGCCGAGAAGGCGTGGGCTGCCGCCCCCGCACCCACCCCGCCCGAGGTCGTTCCCGCCGCCCTCGAGCGCGCCACGGCGACCCTCGCTCCGTACGCGGGCCTGGCCGCAGCCCTCGACGCGGGGGAGCGGATCGCCCTCGACGCGCCTCCCCATCCGCACGCCGAACTGCCGCGCGGAGCCTGGGCCGACCTCCTCGCGTCCGCCGCGGTGCACACCCTCGCCCGCGGGCGCAGCGCCGTGCTCGTGGTCCCCGACTACCGCGACCAGGCGCAGCTCATGGCGGCGCTGGGCGAACTCGTGAGCCCGGATGCCATCGTCCGCGACGACTCCGACCAGTCCGGCCCGGCTCGCTATGCGCAGTACCTCCGCACCCTCGCTCCGGTGCCGTGCATCGTCGTCGGCCGCCGTTCGGGCGTCTACGCCCCCGCGCACGACACCGCGCTCGTGGCGATCTGGGACGACGGCGACACGCTTCTCGCCGAGCCCCTCGCCCCCGGTGTCCACGCGCGCGATGCGGCCCTCGTGCGCCAGGAGATCGAGGGCTCGGCCCTGCTGTTCGCCGGGCACACCCGCACCACCGACGTCCAGCGGCTGGTCGAGGTCGGATACGTCCGCGACATCCCGCAGACGCGCAGGCCGAGCCCGCGCGTGGTGCTCAGCGCGACGCGAGAGGGAGAACAGCGGCAGTCGCGCGTTCCGTCGTCGGCGTTCGCCGCCGCTCGCGAGGCTCTGCAGCACGGTCCGGTGCTCGTGCAGGTCGCTCGTCCCGGGTACGCGCCCTCTCTCGTGTGCGCCGATTGCCGGCGCCCCGCGCGCTGTCAGCACTGCGCGGGCCCGCTGCGCGCGGCCCGGCCCGGCGCGACTCCCGTGTGCGCCTGGTGCGGCCGCAGCGCCCACGCCTGGGCGTGCGGACACTGCGGCTCGACCAAGCTGCGCATGGCCTCCTCGGGCAGCGAGCGCACCGCCGACGAGCTCGGCCGAGCCTTCCCGAACACGCGCGTGATCGTCGCCGACGGCGCCCACCCGGTGGCCGAGGTCGACGCCGCCCCCGCTCTGGTGATCGCCACGCGCGGCGCGGAGCCCCTCGCTCGCGGAGGCTATCGCGCCGTCATCCTGCTCGACGGCGACCGGATGCTGCAGAACGAGGCCCTGCGCATCGCCGAGCACTGTCTGCGCTGGTGGTCGAATGCCGCGGCCCTCGCCGCCCCTGGCGCTCCGGTGCACCTCGTGGGAGTCGCCGGCCCCGTCGCCCGGGCCCTCGCCACCTGGACCCAGCCCGCCTACGCCCGCGCCGAACTGCTCGAGCGGCTTCCCCTGCGCATGCCCCCGGCCGTGCGCGTGGCCAGCGTCGACGGACACGCCCGGAGCGTCGACGTGCTGCTCGAGTCGCTGCGTGAGAGCGTGCCCGACCTCGACGCTCTCGCGATCCTGGGCCCGGTCGACACCTCCGCCGACCCCGACACCTCGACCTCGCGCGCCCTCGTGCGTTTCGACTACGCCCACGGTCGCGCCGTGGCCGATGCGCTGCGCGCGGGGGTCATTGCCGATGCCCTCCGGGCGCGCAAGTCGCGCAAGGATCGCGGCCCCAAGCCGCGCAGTACGCTCAGAGTCCGCCTCGACATCCCCGAGCCCGACCTCTGAGCGGCGGCACCCCACCCCGTCCGTCCGTTCCCGAGAGTCTGAGGAGACCCATGCGCCTCGTCTTCGCCGGCACACCCGCCGTCGCCGTCCCGTCGCTGCGAGCCCTGGCATCCGGCCCGCACGAGATCGCGGCCGTCGTCACCCGCAGCGACGCCCCGCTCGG
Source organism: Microbacteriaceae bacterium (assembly GCA_022702225.1). Classification (GTDB taxonomy): domain Bacteria; phylum Actinomycetota; class Actinomycetes; order Actinomycetales; family Microbacteriaceae; genus Microbacterium. The sequence continues at coordinate 4,688 of JAKOMY010000139.1, forward strand.
GCGCAAGCGCGTCCTCACGCCGTCGCCGGTCGCGCAGGCGGCCGCCGAGCTCGGCATCCCGATCATCAAAGCCGACCGGCTCGACGCCGACGTCACCGAACGCATCACCGCCCTCAACGCCCAGCTGGGTGTGATCGTGGCCTATGGCGGTCTCGTTCGCGAACCGCTGCTGTCGACCCCCGCGCACGGGTGGATCAACCTGCACTTCTCCCTGCTGCCTCGCTGGCGCGGCGCGGCCCCCGTGCAGCGCGCCCTCATGGCCGGTGACACGGCGACGGGAGCGAGCGTCTTCCAGCTGGTGGCCGCGCTCGACGCCGGAGACGTGTTCGCCGAAGAGCGCTACGACATCCCTGCCGGGGCCACCTCGGCCGATCTGCTCGACTCCCTCGCCGAGATCGGCGCCCCCCTGCTCGCGCGTGTCGTCGACGGTATCGCCGACGGCTCCGCGGTCGCCGTCCCGCAGCAGGGCGACCCCACCCTGGCCCCCAAGCTCACGTTCGAAGACGGCGCCCTCGATCTGACGCGGGATGCCGAGAGCCTCCTGCACCAGATCGCCGGAGTCACCCCCGAGCCCGGCGCGCACACCACGCTCGAGGGGGCGCGCTTCAAGGTGCTGCGCGCGACTCCCGCCGAGGCCCCGCCGCTGCCGCCCGGCCGGGTCGTGGCATCCGGAAAAGACGTTCTGGTCGGCACCGGAACCACTCCTCTGCGCCTCGAGACGGTCCAGCCGTCCGGCAAGGGCGCGATGCCCGCCGGTGACTGGTTCCGGGGCCTGCGTTCGAGCGAACCGGTGCTGGGCGCATGAGCGTGCAGGGAGCACGCGCCGTCGCCTTCGAGGTGCTGCGGGCAGTGTCGGGGGACGAGGCCTACGCCAACCTCCTGCTGCCGCACGCGATCGCTCGACAGCGGCTGGATGCCAAGGACGCCGGACTCGCGACCGAGCTGACCTACGGAACCCTCCGTCGACGCGGAACGTACGACGCGATCATCGCGGTCGCCGCCGACCGCACGGTCGACCGCATCGACCCCGCGGTCCTCGACGCCCTGCGCCTCGGTGTGCACCAGCTGCTCTCGACCCGCGTGGCCTCCCACGCCGCGGTGAACGAATCGGTCGAGCTCGCCCGCCGTCACGGCGGCGGCAAGGGGGCTGCGGGCTTCGCGAATGCGGTCCTGCGCCGCGTCTCGCGCGACAACCCCGGAGAGTGGATGCAGCGCATCGCCGCCGGCGCCCGCAGCGACGACGAACGCATCGGCCTGACCACCTCGCATCCCGTATGGATCGTGCGGGCGCTGCGCCGCGCGTTGACCGCCGAGGGCCGCGCCGACGAGCTCGAGGGACTGCTCGAAGCCGACAACGTCGCCCCGCGCGTCGCGATGATCGCCCTGCCGGGCCTCGCCGAGGTACCCGAAGACGCGACCGCCACGAGATTCGCTCCGACCGCCTTCACCACGCGCGGGGGAGACCCCGAAGGCCTCATCCGTTCCTCGCACGGCCGTATCCGCGTGCAGGACGAAGGCTCGCAGCTCGCAGCGCTGGCCCTCAGCCGAGCGCTGCCGGTTCGAGAGGGGGAGCGGTGGCTGGACCTGTGCGCGGGCCCCGGCGGCAAGACCGCGCTGCTCGCGGCCGAGGCGCTGGCGCACGGCGCGCACCTCGACGCCAACGAGATCGCGCCGGCCCGAGCGGGACTGGTGCGCCAGGCCGTGGCATCCGTCCCCCTCGAGGTCGAGGTGAGCGAAGAGGACGGGCGCGTTCGCGCGGCCCGGATGCCGGGCGAGTACGACCGCATCCTCGTCGACGCCCCGTGCACGGGGATCGGCGCGCTGCGTCGTCGTCCCGAGGCCCGGTGGCGCAAGACCCCCGCCGACGTGCCGGATCTCACCGCCCTGCAGCAGGAGCTCGTGCTCGCGGCGTTCGAGGCACTCAAGCCCGGCGGGGTGGTGGCGTACGTCACGTGCTCGCCGCACCTCGCCGAGACCTCGGGGGTGCTCGCTGAGGTCAAGCGCGCGCTCGGCGAGGCCGCCGAAGAGCTCGATGCCCGCGCCGTGGTGCGTTCGATCGCGCAGGACGAGATCGATCTGCCCGAGCAGGCCGACGGTTCGCTCCGCGCGCAGCTGTGGCCCCACCGCCACGGCACCGACGCGATGTCGATCGCCCTGCTCCGAAAGCGCTGACTCCGACTTTCCGCGCGTGCGTCGCCGGGACCCGCTGCCGCGCGCCCGCCGGGAGCGACAGCCGCGCACCCATAATGGTCGGGTGCCTACCGACGCCCCGCGCATCAACCCGAGCATCCTCGCCGCCGACTTCGTGAACATGGAGGCCGAGCTCGCGCGCATCGCGGGTGCCGATTTCGTGCACGTCGACGTGATGGACAACCACTTCGTGCCGAACCTCACCTTCGGTCCCCAGATGGTCGGCCGCATCCAGGAGACGAGCCCCGTCCCGCTCGACGTGCACCTCATGATCGACGACCCCGACCGTTGGGCACCGGACTACGCCGAGCTCGGGGCCGCTTCCGTGACCTTCCACCTGGAGGCCGCGGCATCCCCGATCGCCCTCGCCCGCCGGCTGCGTTCGATCGGCGCTCGCGCCGGAGTGGCGGTCAAACCCGGCACGCCCGTCGAGAACCTCTTCGAGTCGCTGAACGAGTTCGACCAGATCCTCGTCATGACCGTCGAGCCCGGCTTCGGCGGCCAGTCGTTCATGCCCGAGACCATGCCCAAGCTCCGCGCCCTCGCCGACGAGGCGAAGCGCCGCGGCTCGAGCGTGTGGCTGCAGGTCGACGGCGGCATCGGCGAGTCGACCATCGCGCAGGCGGCCGAGGCGGGGGCCGACACCTTCGTCGCCGGTTCCGCCGTCTTCGGCGCCGATGACCCCGACCGCGCGATCCAGTCCCTCCGCGCCACCGCCGCCCGCCACCGCCACTGACGGTCGCGCCTGCTCGGTCCGCCGGCTCCGGGCCAGGCCGCATCTCACGCATAAACGCTCTGCGCGCGTGAAAACGCGTTCTCCCCG
>JAKOMY010000183.1 GCA_022702225.1 Microbacteriaceae bacterium
TCCAGACGCACGATGTGCCGACCATCTACGACCTGCTGCTCGACACCAAGCGCGACCCCCGCGAGGTCATCGTCTCGACGCGCGTCGACGGTCTCGACATCCTCCCCGCGAACATCGACCTCTCGGCCGCCGAGGTGCACCTCGTCAACGAGGTCGCGCGCGAGACGATCCTCGCCCGGGTGCTGCGCAAGGTCGCGGCGGACTACGACGTCATCCTCATCGACTGCCAGCCCTCGCTCGGTCTGCTGACCGTCAACGCCCTGACCGCCGCGCACGGCGTGCTGATCCCGCTCGAGTGCGAGTTCTTCGCCCTCCGCGGTGTCGCCCTGCTCGTGGAGACCATCGACAAGGTGCGCGACCGCCTCAACCCGGCGATCGAGCTCGACGGCGTCCTCGCCACGATGTACGACCCCCGCACGCTCCACTCGCGCGAGGTGCTCGAGCGCGTGGTCGAGGCCTTCGGCGACGACGTACTCGAGACGGTCATCGGTCGCACGGTGAAGTTCCCGGATGCCTCGGTCTCGGGCATGCCGATCACCGAGTTCGCTCCCGAGCACGCAGCCGCCCAGGCCTACCTGCGGTTGGCGCGGGAGCTGGTCGCCCGTGGCGCCGTCGCCTGACGACACCCCCGCCGGCACCGGCCTCGCGGTGCCATCGGTCCTCGAGGCCGTCGACGGGTCTGGAACCCCCGACGCCCCCGGCTTCCGTGTCACCCTCCCCGTTTTCGACGGACCCTTCGACCTGCTCCTCACCCTCATCTCGCGCGCCGAGCTCGACATCACCGAGGTCGCACTGAGCCGCGTGACCGACGAGTTCATCGCGTACCTGCGCGAGATGGGCCCGGAGAGCGACCTCGACGAGGCCTCCGAGTTCCTCGTCGTCGCCGCGACCCTCCTCGACATGAAGATCGCCGGTCTCCTCCCGCAGGGGGAGCTGGTCGATGCCGAGTCGGTGGCGCTCCTCGAAGCTCGCGACCTGCTGTTTGCGCGCCTGCTGCAGTACCGCGCCTTCAAGGAGGTGTCGGCGTGGTTCGCCCGGTGCCTGCAGCGCGAGGACAAGCGGCACACGCGCAATGTGCGGCTCGATGAGAAGTACCGCAGCGCGGTGCCCGAGCTGAAGTGGACCCTCAGCGTCGACGATTTCGCCGCGCTGGCCGTCGTCGCCTTCGCGCCGAAGCAGATCCCCACGGTGGGTCTCGACCACCTGCACGCGCCCCTCGTGAGCATCCGCGAGCAGGCCGCGATCGTGGTGACCCTGCTGCGGTCGGCGGGAACACTGAACTTCCGCGACCTCGTCGCCGGCGTCACCGAGACCGGGGTCGTCGTCGCTCGGTTCCTGTCGATTCTCGAGCTGTACCGTCACGCGGCGCTGTCGTTCGAGCAGCTCGAACCGCTGGGCGAGCTGACACTCCGCTGGACCGCCGAGAGGTGGTCGGAAGAGAACCTCGCCGCCCTGGGAGCCGACTATGACCGATGACGCCATGTCCCCGTCGCCACAGCTCACCGACGCCGCTCCGGCTCCGCGCCCGAGCGACCCGGCATCCGTCGCCCGTCGTCTCGAGGCGATCCTGCTGGTTCTCGATGAGCCGCAGAGCCTCGTGAGCCTCGCCGCCGCCGTGGGTGCGCCCGTCCCGGCCGTCCGCCAGGCCGTCGAGGCGCTCGTCGCCGACTACGACGGCCAGACCGGGGGACCGGTCCGCGGCTTCGAGCTGCGCGAGGTCGGCGGCGGCTGGCGCCTCTACGTGCGCGAAGAGTACGACGACGTCGTCGGCGAGTTCGTGAACACCCAGGCGCCCTCGCGCCTGTCGCAGGCGGCGCTCGAGACCCTGGCCGTCATCGCGTACAAGCAGCCCGTCACGCGCGGGCAGGTGGCATCCATCCGCGCGGTGAACGTGGACTCCGTGGTGCGCACGCTGCTGTCGCGCGGACTCATCACGGAGGTCTTCACCGACTCCGACACGGGCGCGATCCACTACGGAACGACCGACCAGTTGCTGGTCAACCTCGGCATCAACTCGCTCGACGAGCTGCCGCACATCTCGCCGTTGCTCGACGACGGCTCGGACGGATTCGACGGAGAGGTATTGAAATGAGCGACGATTCGACGGGAGCCGCGAGCGACGACGGCATCCGCCTGCAGAAGGTGCTGGCGAACAGGGGAGTGGCCTCGCGCCGCGTCGCCGAGCAGATGATCGTCGAGGGACGCGTGCGAGTGAACGGCGTCGTCGTCACCGAGCTCGGCCGCCGCATCCACCCCGAGACCGACCTCGTCGACGTGGACGGTACGGCCATCCAGCTCGACGAGTCCAAGCGCTACGTCATCCTCAACAAGCCCACCGGCGTCGTCAGCTCCATGAGCGACGACCGCGGCCGCCCCGATCTGCGCCAGTACACGAAGGACTGGGAGGAGCGCCTCTACAACGTCGGACGACTGGATGCCGACACGAGCGGTCTTCTCGTCCTCACCAACGACGGCGACCTCGCGCACGTGCTCGCGCACCCCTCGTTCGGGGTGACCAAGGTGTACATCGCCAAGGTCGAGGGGCAGGTGCTGCCCCAGACGATCCAACGCCTCATCAAGGGCGTCGACCTCGAAGACGGGCGGATCGTCGCCGACAAAGCACGCCTGCTCGACGCCTCCCGCGGTGAGAGCCTGGTCGAGCTGACCCTGCACTCGGGAAAGAACCGGATCGTCCGCCGCATGATGGCTGCGGTCGGTCACCCGGTCATCGAGTTGGTCCGGCGGCAGTTCGGACCGCTCCACCTGGGAACTCTCCCGGTGGGCAAGGCCCGCGAGTTGACTACAGTAGAACGCGGTGCCCTGCTCACGCTGTCCCGCCAGGACGACAGCGCTCCGGCCGATCCGGCGGAGTGAGCCTCTCGGGCGCTTCGCGGTGCCAGCGGCGCCGCCCAGGGCAGGAGACCCGATGAGCGAAGTCAACGGAACGTCCGCGCGCGCGGCCGGGTCTTTGGCGACCCGTACGAGCGGCACCGTCCGCATCGTCGGCTCGGGGCTGCTGGGAGCCAGCATCGGCCACGCGCTCACCGCCCGCGGTGTCGACGTCGTGCTCGTCGACGCGTCGCCGTCGCAGCTGCGGCTCGCCATCGACTACGGTGCCGGTCGGGCCGAACGCCCCGACGACAGGCCCGCGCTGATCGTGGTGGCTGTTCCGCCCGATGTCACGGCCGACGTCGTGCAGCGCGAGCTCGAGACATTCCCGGATGCCGTGGTCACCGACGTCGCGAGCGTGAAGCTCGAGCCGCTGCGCACGCTGCGTGAACGTGGCGTCGACCTCACCCACTACATCGGCTCGCACCCCATGGCCGGTCGTGAGCGCGGCGGAGCCATCTCGGCCCGCGCCGACATCTTCGTGGGGCGCCCGTGGGTGGTCTGCCGCGACGGCGAGACCTCCGCGCACGATCTCTCCCTGGTCGAGGGCCTCGCTCTCGATCTCGGCGCGACCCTGATCGAGATGACGCCGGAGGAGCACGACGAGTCCGTCGCGCTCATGTCGCACGTTCCGCAGCTCGTGGCGAGCCTTCTCGCCGGGCGCTTCGTCGAGGCCCCCGACGGTTCGCTGCGTCTCGCGGGTCAGGGCGTGCGCGACACGACGCGCATCGCGGCCTCCGCTCCGGAACTGTGGGTGCAGATCCTCGGGGCGAATGCGGCGCCCGTCGTCGAGGTGCTCGATCAGCTCGCCGCCGACCTCACCGCTGTCGCCGGGGCCCTGCGCGATCCCGAGGTGCCCGGTGCACGTCGCGCGGTCGCCGACACCATTCGCCGCGGCAACGAGGGCGTGGAGCGCCTGCCGGGCAAGCACGGCCAGAATCGCCGTTTCGATACCTTCGTCGTCATGGTCGACGACACCTCCGGCCAGCTGGGGCGCCTGTTCGGCGAGCTCGGCGACCTCGACGTCAACGTCGAAGACCTACGCCTCGAGCACTCGCCTGGAGCCCCGTTCGGCTTGGCCGAGATCAGCGTCGTCCCCGACGCGGTCCGCCGCGCCGTCGACGGCCTCCAGCAGCGCGGTTGGCGGATTGCGAGCACCACCCATGACTGATCCCACCTCCGCGCTCTTCCGGCCCGGTCTCGCCGCGCCCGCCGAGGGTTCGGCATCCGCCTCCGCCGTCATCGCGATCGACGGCCCCGCCGGCAGCGGCAAGTCCAGCGTGTCCAAGGCCGCTGCCACCCGTCTCGGGTACGGCTTCCTCGACACCGGTGCCGCCTACCGCGCCCTCGCCTGGCACGCCCTCGCACACGAGGCCGACACCTCCGACGCCACGGCGGTGCTCGAGGTCTTTGGCGACTTCGACTACGCGATCTCGCTCGACCCGACCGATCGCTGGGTACGCGTCGGCGGCACCGACGTCACCGCCGCCATCCGCGAACCCCGCGTGACCGATGCCGTGAGCGGCGTGGCCCGCGTTCCCGCGGTGCGCCACGCGGTGAACGAGCTGTTCCGCCGGCTCGTGGCATCCGCTGCTCTTCCGGGCGTCGTGGTCGAAGGCCGCGACATCACCACGGTCGTGTTCCCCGACGCCCCCGTGCGCATCCTCCTCACCGCCGCTCCCGAGGTGCGCGCCGCGCGCCGCAGTGCGGAGCTGACGGATCAGGATGCCGCGAAGGTCGCCGCAGCCCTCCACCAGCGCGACGCCGCTGATTCCACGGTCGTCGACTTCCTCACCGCCGCCCCCGGCGTGCAGGTCGTCGATTCGACCCACCTTGATTTCGAACAGACCGTCGACGCCGTGCTGAGCGTCGTCGACTCCACGATGGGAGCCCGCGATGGGCGTTGAAGACGAGTACGAGGGCGGGCCCGACCAGCTCGCCGAGAAGATGGAGCAGCTCGACGAGGTGCTCGCCGAACAGCGGGCCGAAGCGTTGCGCGCGGGCCTCGAGGACTTCGACCTCGACGAGGAGGACGCGGCGCTGCTCGCCGGTCTCGCCTCGGGCGAGGGAGCGATCGAGTTCCTGCCGGCGCTGCCGGTGGTCGCGATCGTCGGCCGCCCGAACGTGGGCAAGTCGGCGCTGGTGAACCGCATCCTCGGCCGCCGCGAGGCCGTGGTCGAGGACACCCCCGGTGTCACCCGCGACCGCGTGACCTACAAGGCCGAGTGGCTCGACCGGCGCTTCTCGCTGGTCGACACCGGCGGCTGGGAGCCCGACGCGAAGGGCATCGACCGCTCGGTCGCAGCGCAAGCCGAGGTCGCGATCGATCTCGCCGACATCGTCCTGTTCGTGGTGGATGCCACGGTAGGAGCGACCTCGACCGACGAGCACGTCGTCAAGCTGCTGCGCAAGAGCGGCAAGCCGGTCTTCCTCATCGCGAACAAGGTCGACGACGCCCGCCACGAGCCCGAGGCCGCCGCCCTGTGGAACCTCGGACTCGGCGAGCCGCACCCCGTGTCGGCGATCCACGGCCGCGGCGTGGCCGACCTGCTCGACGAGATCATGAAGGTGCTGCCCGACGTGTCGGCGGTCGCCCGATACGAGATCGGCGGACCTCGCCGCGTCGCGATCCTCGGTCGCCCGAACGTCGGCAAGTCGTCTCTCCTCAACAAGGCGGCCGGCGAAGAGCGCGTCGTCGTCAACGAGCTCGCCGGCACCACCCGCGACCCCGTCGACGAGGTCGTGGAGCTCGGTGGCAAGCTCTGGACGCTGGTGGACACCGCCGGCATCCGTCGCCGCGTGCACCTGTCGCAGGGCGCCGACTTCTACGCGTCACTGCGCACCTCGACGGCGCTGGAGAAGTCCGAGGTCGCGGTCGTCGTCATCGACGTGTCGCAGCCCATCAGCGTGCAGGATCTCAACATCATCGACCTCGTTCTCGAGTCGGGTCGCGCGCTCGTGCTGGCGTTCAACAAGTGGGATCGCCTCAACGACGACGACATGGAGAACCAGGACCGTCGCCGCTACCTCGAGCGCGAGATCGAGCAGGACCTCGCGCACGTCGCCTGGGCCCCGCGCGTGAACATCTCGGCCCGCACCGGTCGCCACCTCGACAAGCTCGTGCCGGCCCTCGAGCAGGCGCTCGAGTCGTGGGACACCCGCATCCCGACCGGAAAGTTCAACGCCTTCCTGTCGGAGCTCGTCGCCGAGCACCCGCACCCGCTGCGCGGTGGCAAGCAGCCGCGCATCCTGTTCGGCACGCAGGCGGCGACGCGTCCGCCGACATTCGTGCTGTTCACGACCGGATTCCTCGACCCGGGCTACCGCCGGTTCATCCAGCGGCGCCTGCGCGAGATCTACGGCTTCGAGGGCACGCCGATCGTGCTCAACATGCGTATTCGCGAGAAGCGCCAGCGCTGAGTCGCGCAGCGAGCGCCCCGATCCCCACGTGGGGGGTCGGGGCGCTTTCGCGTGCTGGGGCGTGTGCCTCGCGCGCACGGCGGTGGGGCGGCGGCGTGTGTGCGCTGCGTCTGCGGGCCCGTATGTCGCGCGAGACTGCAACTCGCTGACGAGTCGGTTGCAGGCTGACGCGGGTGTGTCAGCGAGATGCCGTCTCGCGCGCGGTGGGTGCCGTGAGGCACGGACGGGCATGAACGCAAGCGGGGTCGGGCCGGACCGGGTGGTCGATACAGTGCTCTCGCGACGGCGACGCCGTGGCATCCGCCCTCCACTGACGCCGGGAGACCCCATGACCGCCGCTGTCCCGCCGCTCGACCAGCCGTATTACGGCGCGCCGTTGGGCGCTGCGGTCCGCCGCGTCTTCGCGAAGTACGCCACCTTCCGTGGGCGCGCGAGCCGCAGCGAGTACTGGTGGTGGGTGCTGACCGCCGCCGTCGTGGGCACGGTGCTGAACGCGCTGCCCACGCTGACCGATGGCATCCGCATCGAAGCCGACGGCTCGACGACCATCACCGGACCGCTCGGGGTGATCCTCGGGGCGATCTGGCTCGTGTGGGCCCTCGCAACGATCGTGCCGACGTTCGCGGTGCTCGTGCGGCGCCTGCACGACACCGGTCGCAGCGGCTTCTGGGTGTTCATCGGGGTGGTGCCGCTCATCGGCGTCCTGGTTCTCTTCGTCTTCACGCTCCAGGGGCCGCGGCCGGAGGGCGCGCGCTTCGACGCCTGAGACATCCGAGCGAGCGCCCCG
>JAKOMY010000215.1 GCA_022702225.1 Microbacteriaceae bacterium
CTGCTCACCACCGGCTTCACCAAGGACGAGCTGAGCCCGATGATCTCCCCGGAGACCGCGGACCGGCTGCAGTTCGCTCACAACAGCATCGCCGGGATCTACGACCTCGTCGTGAAGGGCGACTTCAGCTCGAAGCTGCGCGACGCGTTCGGGATGGAGGAAGACTCCACCTTCGTATCCTTCGTGCTCGGCGCGCGAAACGCCATCCAGGGGCTGTTCGACATCCTCGTCAAGGGACAGTTCTCGTCGACGCTGCGCGACGCGTTCAACGTCGAAGAGGACTCTGGCTTCGTCACCTTCCTGCTCGGTATCCGCGAAGGTATCGGTTCGCTGTTCTCGTCGCTGACGAGCGGTGACTTCTCGGGAGCTGCGAGCAGCATCGGTCAGTCGCTGACCACCCTCGGCCCGGCGTTCGCGGAGTTCGGTGCACAGATGCCGAAGATCGGCCAAGCCACGGCCGACCTGGCCGCCGGTGGGCTCACCATCGTGACCCAGGTGCTGTCGTTCCTGGCCGACAACGTCGACACGATCGTGCAGTTCATGCCGCTCATCGTGGCCGGTTTCATCGCCTGGCGGTTCGCTTCGGCGGCCGTGGCGAATGCGACGCTGGCGCTGCGCGCGGGCGAGCTCGCGGCGACCCCGGTCTACTTCGCGAACAACATCATGCGCAACAACTCGGTGCGCATCGAGCGGCAGCTCGCGATGGCCAAGGCGGCATCCACCGGCGCGACGAACGTCGCGGCGGCGGCCACGGTACGCGGCACTCTCGCGACGGCAGCATCCGGCACGGCGGCGCGCCTCGCCGCGGCGGGCCAGTGGCTGCTCAACGCGGCCCTGCGCGCGAACCCCATCGGCATCATCATCACCGCCATCACGGCGCTCGTCGGTGGGCTGGTGTGGTTCTTCTCACAGACCGAACTGGGCCAGGCGATCTGGGGCGAGTTCACCCGCTTCCTCGGCGAGGCGTGGAACAACATCATGGGGTTCTTCACCGCCGCGTGGGAGAACGTCATCCAGCCCGTGTTCCGGGCTATCGGTGAGATCGCGGTGTGGGTCTACGAGACGATCCTCAAGCCCGTCTTCGACGGGATCGGGGCCGTCGTCAACGTCGTCGCCGGCATCATCGGCTTCGCCGTCGACCTGGTCGTGAATTACTTCCGCTTCTGGGGAGCCGTCGCGGTGTGGCTCTGGGAGAACGTCGTGCAGCCGGTCTTCAAGGCCATCGGCGACATCTTCTCCTGGATCTGGGCGAACGTCATCCAGCCGGTCATCAACTGGATCTCGGACGCGCTCAACCTGCTCGGTCTCGTGTTCAAGATCATGTGGGAGACGCAGATCAAGCCCGTCTTCGACGCGCTCGGCGTCGTCTTCCAGTGGATCTACAACACGATCATCGCGCCGATCGTCGCGTACATCTCGAACTCGATCAACACGCTCGGAACCGTCTTCGTCTGGCTGTACGAGAACGCAGTCAAGCCTGCATGGGACGGCATCAGCGGAGCGGTCTCGGGCGCATGGAACTGGATCCGCGACAACGTCTTCGCCCCCTTCGGTGTCGCCATCGACGCCATCGGGAAGGCGTTCGAGGCCACGGCCGGCGCTGTCGCTCGAGCGTGGGAAGGCATCAAGCAGGCTGCGGCCGCGCCGATCAACTTCGTCCTCGACACCATCTGGAACAAGGGCCTGCGCTCGTTCTGGAACGACCTCGTTCGCGAGCTCAAGATCGAGGACATGGCGCTGCCCGCGGCACCGCTGATCAAGTTCGCCTCCGGCGGTGTCCTGCCCGGGTACACGCCGGGACGCGACGTGCACGAGTTCTGGTCACCCACCGGGGGCCGGCTCGCGCTCTCCGGCGGTGAGGCGATCATGCGGCCCGAGTTCGCTCGCCTCGTCGGCGGGCCCGCGGGCGTGGATGCGCTCAACGCCGCGGCGATCTCCGGCGCGTTGCCGTTCGGCGACGGACCCGGGACGATCGCAGGAGACGTGTGGGACACCATCAGCCGCGCCGCATCGATGGCGTGGGAGTTCCTCACCAACCCCGGTCAGGCGATCCAGAAGCACGTCGTCGACGGAATCATCGGGCCGATGATGTCCGGGCAGAACCTGTTCGGTCGCACCGTCGGAGGTCTCGCCGGCAACACGCTCAAGGCGATGGCGGGCCTGTTCCCGTCGGCGTCGTCGGTCAACGGTGGCGCGGGCATGGGATGGGAAGCCATGTGGCGGATCGTGCAGTCCGCGATCCCCGGCGTCGTGAAAACCAGCGATGCCCGACCGGGCGCCATCACGGCGAACGGTGGTCAGTCGTACCACGCTCTCGGGCGCGCGATCGACCTGATCCCGGCGTCCATGGCCACCTTCAACGCCGTCGCGAAGCTGTTCCCCAACGCGTCCGAGCTGATCTACAGCCCGGCCGGGAAGCGACAGCTGCTCAACGGGCAGCCGTTCGATGGGTGGTCGGATGCTGTCCGCGCCCAGCACTACAACCACGTGCACCTCGCCATGAAGAACGGTGGCGTCGTGCCGAAGCTGTACGACCAGGGCGGGTGGATTCCGCAGGGTGGCATGGCGCTCAACCTCTCGGGTCGACCGGAGGCGGTGCTCACGCCAGACGAATCCGCAGCGCTCAAGCGCAAGGGGCTCGGCGGGCCCGCGCTCGAGGTGCACGGCGACCTGATCGTCGCAGACCTCGACGAGGCATTCCGCAAGGCCGAGGCCGAGCGTCGGTTCAAGCAAGCGCGAGCGGGGGTCTTCTGATGTCGATCATCCTCACCTCCGCGGCGTTCGCACCGGACGTGCCCCAGACCGGCCCGCTCGGCATCTCATACGAATGGGAGTCGGGCGGGTCGGTGTGGTCCCTTTCGGACTGGGAGAACGGCATCTTCCTCGACAACCGCGGTGTGCAGGGCCTGCACTTTCCGCGAATGTCGAAGTACGAATCGAAGTCATCCGCGGTTCCCGGTGTCCGCCAGCGCGGCTTCCGCACGGAGAAGCGCGACGTCGTGTGGTCGATGCAGATCTGGGCAGAAGATTCCGCCGAATGGTTGGAGCGAATGGGGGAGTTCTTCGACACCATCCATCCCACCCGGGAGGGAATCTGGCGCGTGCGCGTCGGCGATCGCGTGCGGCAGCTTCGGCTGACCGGAGTCTTCGACGAGGACCACATGTACGAGCTCGACCCGGTGTA
>JAKOMY010000217.1 GCA_022702225.1 Microbacteriaceae bacterium
CTCCTGGTGGTGGCGGTGCTGGGGCCGGGATCCGCGAACATCGCCGTGGCCGTGACGATCGCGGCCGTTCCCGTGTACATCCGACTGGCGCGGGCGCAGACCCGATCGCTCGCAGCGGCCGAGCACGTCGAGGCCGCGCGCATCATCGGCGTCCCCGCGGTCGTCGTACATGTGCGGCACGTCCTCCCCGGCGTTCTGGGCGCGGTGAGCGTGCTCGCCACGATCGGCATCGGCACGAGCATCCTCGCAGCGGCGGGCCTGAGCTTCCTCGGCCTCGGCCCCACCGAGCCCGCACCCGAATGGGGGCTCATGCTCTCGGCGGGCCGCAATCTGCTCCTGCAGGCTCCGTGGGTCGCGGTGTTCCCGGGCCTGGCCATCACCGCGACCGTCGTGAGCGTGAGCGTCATCGGCCGCATCCTGCGCGCGCGATCAGAGGAGCGGGGCGCATGAGCGGCGTCCGCGTGCGCGGCTTGCGCATCGGCGGCCCCGAGGGGGCGATCGTCCGCCACCTCGACCTCGACGTCGCTCCGGGAGAGTGCGTCGCAATCGTGGGCGAGTCGGGCGCGGGCAAGTCGCTGAGCGCGCGCGCCCTGCTGGGACTCGTTCCCGACGGCCTGTCATGGTCTGCAGACGAGCTCGAGATCGACGGTACCGCGGCTCGGTCGCTGACGGAGCGGCAGTGGCGGACTCTTCGGGGGCGGCGCATCGCCCTCGTGTCGCAGGACGCGCTCGTCTCGCTCGACCCCCTCCGCCGGATCGGCGCCGAGGTCGCCGAGCCGGTGCGCATCCACGAGCCCTCGGTGCGCGGTGACGCGGTGGCGGCGCGCGTGCGCGACAGCCTCGAGCGTGTGTCGATGCCCGAGCCCGACGAGCGCGCGCGCCAGTACCCGCACGAGCTCTCGGGCGGACTGCGCCAACGCGCCCTGATCGCCTCGGCCCTGTCGGCGAGGCCCACCGTCCTGGTGGCCGACGAGCCCACCACGGCCCTGGATGCCACCGTCCAGGCCCGCGTGCTCGAGCTGATTCGCCGTATCGCCGACGACGGCGTCGCCGTGCTGTTCATCAGTCACGACCTCGGAGCCGTGGCGCGGGTGGCCGACCGGGTCGTCGTGATGCACGAGGGACGCGTCGTCGAGACCGGCGTCACCGCCGAGGTGCTGGCATCCCCTCGCGACCCCGTCACGCGAGAACTCGTCGCGGCGGTGTCTCACGAGCCGCTCGGGCGCACCCCGCGCACCGATGCTCCGCTGTTCACCGCCCACGGCGTGACCAAGCGCTTCGGCGAACGGGTCGCCGTCGACGACGTCTCGTTCGAGATCCGCCGCGGTCGCACTCTCGCGGTGGTGGGGGAGTCGGGATCGGGCAAGACGACGCTCGCTCGTCTCGCCGTCGGCGTGACCACCGCGGATCAGGGAACTCTCGCGTTCGACGATCGCCCTTGGACGCCCGAGGTGGCCCGCGGGGCGGATCGACGCCGGGTACAGCTCGTGCAACAGAACCCGTGGGGTGCCCTCGACCCCCGCTGGAGCGTCGGTCGCACCCTGACCGAGGCCGTCGCTGCGGGTGGGGTGCCGCGTCCTGAGCGACGGCGCGCCGTCACCGACCTTCTCGAGGAGGTCGGACTGTCGCCGGCGTTCGTCCGTCGCCGGCCCGCGCAGCTGTCGGGCGGCCAACGTCAGCGGGTCGCCATCGCCCGAGCCCTCGCCGTGTCACCGGATCTGCTCGTGCTCGACGAACCGGTGTCCGCCCTCGACGCCTCGGTGCGCGCGAAGATCCTCGAGCGTCTCCTCGCCCTGCAGCGCGAGCGCGACCTGGCCATGATCTTCGTCACCCACGACCTCGACGTCGTGGCCGCGATCGCCGACGACGTGATCGTGATGAAGGACGGACGCGTCGTGGACTCGGGCACGGTGTCGTGCGTCTTCGCCGCGCCGCGGCATCCGTTCACCCGGGAACTGCTGGCGGCCGCGGGTGTCCGCCCGCCGGGCGCCTGAGTCCGCGTTCGCCGGGTTGCGGCCCGAACGGAGGGTCGAGTGTCCAGAACACCCGGACGATATCGGCCCTACGTCCGGGTTTCTTGGACACTCGAGGGCAGTTCAGGTCGCGCAGGATGAAGAGGACGTTCGGAACGCTCGGCGCGGCGGGATCCGTGCGGGGGGCGAGTGTCCAGAACACCCGGACGACACCGGCCCCGCGTCCGGGTTTCGTGGACACTCGATCGTCAGGCATCGACCGCACCGCGCTCCGCGGGGCTGGCGTAGACTGGGTGCACACGCACCGATCCGGCCATCACCGGGGAGCTCGCGGAAGAAACGGGTCCAGGCCCGGAGTAGAACCGCGCGGGGCAGGCCCGTCACAGCCGCAGTGAGAGCGGCGCCCTCGTGAGAGGGCGCAATGCAGGGTGGTACCGCGGTCCGAAGGGATCGTCCCGGCGAGCGAACCTCGACCCGCGGAGAGACATGACCTACCCTCGCCCCTCATCCTTCGGCCCGGCCGCCGACGCGTCGAACGCGACCACGGATGCCACGGCTCCGGCGTCCGGCCAGGGCGCCGCGTCCACGGCATCCGTCGTCCCGAGCCCGCGCTTTCCGGCGATCGAGAACGACACGCTCGCGTTCTGGAAGAGCGATGACACCTTCCGCGCGTCGATCGCCAACCGCGAGGGCGCCGAGGAATGGGTGTTCTACGACGGACCGCCGTTCGCCAACGGCCTGCCGCACTACGGCCACCTGCTCACCGGTTACGCCAAGGACGTCTTCCCGCGCTTCCAGACCATGCGCGGCAAGAAGGTCGACCGCGTGTTCGGCTGGGACACCCACGGCCTGCCCGCCGAGCTCGAGGCGATGAAGCAGCTCGGGATCACCGAGAAAGACGAGATCGAGCGCATGGGGGTTTCGACCTTCAACGCCAAGGCCCGCGAGTCGGTGCTCGAGTACACGCGCGAGTGGCAGGACTACGTCACGCGCCAGGCCCGCTGGGTCGACTTCGAGCGCGGGTACAAGACGCTCGACACGACCTACATGGAGAGCGTGCTCTGGGCCTTCAAGACCCTGCACGACAAGGGACTCGCGTACGAGGGTTACCGCGTGCTCCCGTACTGCTGGCGCGACGAGACGCCCCTTTCCACCCACGAGCTGCGCATGGACGACGACGTCTACAAGATGCGGCAGGACCCGTCGGTCACCGTGACCTTCCCGCTCGTCGGCGCCAAGGCCGAGGCGATGGGCCTGACCGGCGTCCGCGCGCTCGCATGGACGACGACACCGTGGACCCTGCCGACCAACCTCGCTCTCGCGGTGGGCCCCGGCATCCGTTATGCCGTCATCGAGGGCGGACCGAACGGCGCCGCCGACGTGCACCGTGCCCCCGACGGCACGCCCGACGAGGCGTTCGAGGCCGTCGCGCACCGCTACCTGCTGGC
>JAKOMY010000225.1 GCA_022702225.1 Microbacteriaceae bacterium
ATAGGCGGATGCCACAGCGCCCCGCGCATTCGCTTGTGCGCACCCTCCAACGCGGGCGGCGATGCGGTCGCTAGGGTGGAAAGCGTGACCGACCAGCCCGATCTCTTCACCACCGCCGGCAAGATCGCGGACCTCCGCAGCAGGTTCCAGGAGGCGGTCGTCGATGCCGAAGCCGCCGCTCGAGACAAGCAGCACGCGAAGGGCAAGCTCACCGCCCGCGAGCGCCTCGAGATGCTGGTCGACCCCGGCTCCTTCGTCGAGCTCGACGAGTACGTGCGCCACCGCACCACCGCCTTCGGCATGGACAAGTCCCGCCCCTACGGCGACTCCGTCGTCACCGGCACGGGCACGATCCACGGTCGGACGGTCGCGGTCTACGCGCAGGACTTCTCCACCTTCGGCGGCTCTCTCGGCGAGGTCGCCGGCGACAAGATCATCAAGGTGATGGAGCTGGCCCTGCGAAGCGGCATCCCCATCATCGGCATCCTGGACTCGGGCGGCGCCCGCATCCAGGAGGGCGTCGTGGCGCTCGGCAAGTACGGCGAGATCTTCCGGCTGAACACCGCGGCCTCCGGCGTCATCCCGCAGATCTCGATCATCATGGGCCCGGCCGCCGGTGGCGCGGTCTACTCCCCCGCCCTCACCGACTTCGTCATCATGGTCGACAAGACCAGCCAGATGTTCGTCACCGGCCCCGACGTGATCAAGACCGTCACCGGCGAAGACGTCGGCATGGAAGAACTCGGCGGCGCCCACACCCACAACACCCGCTCGGGCGTCGCGCATTACCTGGCCGACGACGAGGACGACGCGATCGATTACGCCCGCGGCCTCATCAGCTACCTCCCCGACAACAACCTCGCCGAGATCCCGGTCTACGACACCCCCTTCGAGTTCGAGACGACGGATGCCGATCGCTCTCTGAACACGGTCATCCCCGACTCCCCGAACCAGCCGTACGACATCCACACCGTCATCGACGGCATCGTGGATGCCGCCGAATTCCTCGAGGTGCAGCCGCTGTTCGCGCCGAACATCGTGATCGGCTTCGGTCGCATCGAGGGGCGCACGGTCGGCATCATCGCCAACCAGCCCTCGCAGATGGCCGGCACGTTGAACATCGATGCGGGCGAGAAGGCCAGCCGCTTCGTGCGTTTCTGCGACGCGTTCTCGGTGCCCATCGTGACCCTCGTCGACGTGCCCGGCTATCTCCCGGGCACCGATCAGGAGTGGACCGGCGTCATCCGCCGCGGCGCCAAGCTGCTGTACGCCTACGCCGAGGCCACCGTGCCCCTGGTCACCGTGATCCTGCGCAAGGCCTACGGCGGCGCGTACATCGTCATGGGCTCGAAGCAGCTCGGTGCCGACATCAACCTCGCGTGGCCCACCGCCGAGATCGCCGTCATGGGCGGCCAGGGCGCGGTGAACATCCTCTACCGCGGCGAGATCAAGCGCGCAGAGGAGGCCGGCGAAGACGTCGCCGCCGTGCGCACGCGCCTCGCGAACGAGTACACATACAACGTGGCATCCCCGTTCCTGGCTGCCGAGCGCGGCGAGCTCGACGGGATCATCGAGCCGGCGCAGACGCGCGTGTCGATCGCCAAGGCGCTTCGGGCCCTGCGCAACAAGCGCGCGAGCCTGCCCGCGAAGAAGCACGGGAACATCCCGCTGTGAGCGACGCCCCCCGCACCGACGACCCCCGCCCGTTCGTGGCGGAGGTCGTGCGCGGCACGCCCACCGAGGAGGAGCTGGCCGCGGCGATCGTCGTGGTCAGCGACGCGTACGTCCGCGAGGTGGCCGACGCCACCGTCCCCGACGACACTCCGCGCTCGCGCTGGGAGCTGTCGGCGCGGGGTCTGCGCGCCCCGCTGAACCGCACCGCGGGATGGCACGGCTTCACCGGCTGACGCGTATTCGAAATGTCCCCCGAAATACCTACAGACGGACGGGAGACACTGCCGAATACTGGAGGAGCTGGAACGCATCACGCGTTCGGTCGGACCGCTCACTCGAGCCGGATTCGGCCGTGCGGACGGTTTTCGGGTAACCGTTCGCCCGGGTGAGGGGCTGGCGCATTCGCCGCCCCTCACCCTCATCCTCTTCCCCCGCGGAGGGCATGGCGGCGCCGACGGACCCCCCTCACGTCGCCGCCGCCGGCCGCGCGTGGTGCGAGATCGACGTGTGCGGCGCGGGGTCGCCCCCGGATCAGCGAACAGCTGCCCTCGGGTCGCCGTCAGCGCGGGCGACGGATCTCTCGCCAGAGGTCGACCTGATCGTCGTCTCCCCCGGCGCTGTCGCCGGCGGAGCGCCCCACGATCGTCACGGCGATCTCGTGGTGCGGCGACGTGCGGATGATCACCCGCTCCGACGACGCCTCGCGGAGGATCTCGGCCAGCTCGGCACGGATGCCGTTCAGGGCGCCGATGCCGAGCCCCTCCAGACCCCCCTCGTCGAAGAGGCTGACCGCGGAGCCGCGGCGCCTCGCGGCGTCGATCTCGGCGCGGACGCCGTCGTCGAGGAGCCGGTTTCCGCGCAGTTCATCGCGCAGGCTCGCCTCGGCGTGCCGGGCCGCCTGTTTGTCCGCGGCACGCAGATTGCCGCCGTTCTCGATGGTGCGGGCGAGGATCGGACCCGCCGCCTGCAGGGCCCGCTGCACGTGCAGCCGACGCTCGCGCTGACGACCGCTCTGCGAAGCCTGCCAGGCGGATGCCGCCTGCTGGAGCTCCGCGAGACGCTCGGCGTCGCGGGCCGCGCGATCGAGGGCGATGGTCACGAGCTGCGCCGCCGTGACCCAGACGATCGAGCCCACGAGGCCCAGACTGAGCGCCTGGAGCGGCCCGAGCCAGAAGGACGTCGAGACGGTCAGGATCAGCGTGCCGACCCAGGCGACGATCGGACGGCGCCGCACCATGACGATGGTCATGAGCGCACCGACGCCGCCGATCACCCAGGTGACGAACGGCTGCGTGCGACCGGCCTCGGTGACGGCGAGGAACGGCGCGTTCGAGACGATCACCGCGACGAAGAGGGCGAGGGTGACGCCCCACGCGGGGAGCCGCGCCCGCGTCGCCGACGACGATTGTCCCCGCCTGTCGCGCGCACCGATCGCGAAGATCCACAACCACGTCACGGGGAGGTAGATCACCAGCGCCGCAACGATCAGCCATCCGCGCACGACGGTCTCGGGCGAGGTCCAGATGAGGCCGCGCGCGGCGAGATAGGCGGTGAAGGCCAGGCCGATGACCGAGAGGATGGAGCGGACGGTCACCAGCGGTCACCGCTCTCCCACTCGAGGGTCACGGTCGTTCCGCCTGCGTGGGAGTCGATCTCGCTGCGACCGCCGACGGCCGCGAGCCGCGCATCGATCGAGCCACGGATGCCGAGCCGATCGGCCGGGATCGAAGCGATGTCGAAACCGGGTCCGGTATCGCGCACCCGCACCGAGACGCTCCCCGGCGAGGCATAGCCGGTCAACTGCACGGTGAGGCCCTGCGCGTCGGCGTGCTGCACCGCGTTCGCGACCGCCTGCATCGCCGCGAGGACGAGCGCGCGCGCGATGCGGCCCGGCACGTGCGGCGTGCCCTCGTCGACGTGACGGACCACGGTCAGATCGACCCCGAGGTCCCGAGCGGACGCCTCGATGTCCTCGGCCAGACGCAGCGCGGAGACGGGCTCGTCGCTGCCCTCCAGAGAGTCCTTCTCGGCGTTGGCCAGTCGCGTCAGCGCCTCGCGGGCCATGCTGACCGCCAGCGTGCGCTCACGGGGGGTGGTCGCGCGGTCGGCCGCCAGCAGGGCCCCCAGCACGCTGTCGTGCATGAGGGCGGCCACGGCGACGCGCTCGTGCTCCGTCGCGGCGGTGGCGGCCGCTGCGGCGTAGCTGGTCACCGCCGAGGCGCGGGCCTGATCCACGTTCGCGGCGATGGAGCGGTACATCCAGCCGAGCGTCACCAGGACGCTGCCCAGGATGAGCGCGAACGAGACGTCCAGGGCGATCGGGACGAAGAACTCGCTGCGTCCGCCGGCCTGCAGCAGGCGGACCACGCCGAACAGAAGCGGCGCCGCGACCGTCCATACGACCTGCAACGACAGGGGGAAAGCGACCACGGTCGCGACGGTGGCGACGTTGACCAGGTAGAAGATCCACGGGTTCTCGGTGGGGACGGGCGTGGGTCCCCCGGCCGTGGCAACCGGCCAGAGCGTCAGCGCGAGCATGAAGACGACCGCGAACACGCCCGAGAACACCCGCGCGAAGCGCCCCACGGTGCACGCGGCGATCATGGCCACCAGCGGGACGAAGACCGAGAGCACGAGCGGAATGTGCCATCCGGCGGCCTCGTCTCCGGGCCCGAACGCCGCGACGAAGGCCTGGAGCCCCAGCACGAGCGAGCCCGGCCCCACGATGAGGGTGATGACGCGCTCGATGCGCGTCTGCGTGAACGCCCCCTGCTCCGCCTGCCCCTCGCGCGTGTGCGGGATGCGTCCCCACGCCTCGTCGAGCACGGACCGATGGTTCTCAGCCATGGAGTGGAGCGTCATCGGGTGCGTCCTGCAGGATGCCGTCTTCCATGGCCCGTCGCAGCAGATCGACCTTGGTCGGTGCCGGACGCCCCACCTCGACGTACTTCACGCGGACGCGGGTGATGTTCTCCTTGGCGGTGGAGTACGCAACGCCCAGTCGATCGGCGACCGCCTTGAGCGGCAGACCGGCGGCGTACAGACGCAGGACCTCTCGCTCGCGGGTCGAGAGCTGCGCGTCGGCGAACTCGCGATCGCCCTCGACGGCGCTGGCCCACTCGACGTTGTCGAGCACCTCTCCGCGGGCCACGGTGCTGATGGCGCCGAGCACCTCGTGCGTCGGCGACGACTTGCTGACGATCCCCGCGGCTCCGGCGGCGAGCGCCTCGCGCACCGCCGCGGCGCGGTCGGCGACGCTGTGGATGATGACGCTCGAGCCGTCGCGGACGACACGGTCGACGTTCTCCGAGACGGTCGTGCCGTCTCCGAGCGTCAGATCGAGCACGACGACGTCGGCGGGGGTCGCGGCGGCGGCCTGCCTCCACGAGAGGTACGAGGCGACGTTCGCACCCGAGAAGACGACCTCGGTGGCTTCGGTGCGCGCGAGAGCGGCCTCCAGCCCGAGTCGGACCGATTCGTGGTCATCGATCAAGGCGACGCGCGTCATCCCCACATCGTATCGGCGCGGGGGCAGGCGGGGCGGGAGCGATCTCGCGGTCCGGCGCGTCAGCGGCGCAGGACCGTGACAGCTTCGACGTGATGCGAGTTCGGGAACAGGTCCACACCCCGGATGCCACGCTCCGCCCGATAACCGAGCTCCGCGAACAGCGCCAGATCACGGGCGAGGGCGACGGGATCGCACGCGACGTAGACGACCGCCGAGGGAGAGAGCGCGGCGATGCCCTCCACCGCCGCGCGGCCGGCACCCGCACGCGGCGGATCCAGCAGCACGACGCCGCGCTCCAGGCGCGCGCGCTCGCGCTCCGACGCACCGGCAGCGAGGGTCTTTACGTAGCGATCGACCCGCGCGGTCTCGGCGCGCGCGCCGACCCACTCGGCGAGGTTCTCTCCGGCGTGCTCCGTCGCACGGGGGTCGGACTCCACGCTGACCACGCGCGTGGACGCCCCGCCCAGCTCGGCGAGGGATGCGGCGAAGAGCCCGACCCCGCCGTAGAGGTCGAGGTGCGTCGCCTCGGGGTCGAGCTCGCCCACCGAGGCGCGCAGTTCCGTCTTCACGAGAGAGGTCAGGGTGTGCGCGGCGAGGCGGTGCACCTGCCAGAAACCCCCGGCATCGACCCGGAAGACGCGCTCGCCCACGATCTCTTCGACGACCTCGGGTGCGGCGCTCGAGCGCTCGCCGTCGGGCCGGGGAAGCACGCGGACGCGTCCGTCGGTCGGCTGGACGAGGTCGATGCGCCCGGGCCGTGCTCCCGCGCGGACCTCGGCGGCCGCGCGGGCGATCGCCTCGGTCGCGAGGGGGAGGTCGGGGGTCTCGACGACGTGGTGCGAGCGTGCGGCGTACGCGCCGACGCGACCTTCGTCGTCGACGTGGAGGCTCACGCGCGTGCGCCATCCGGTTCCATCGGCGGTCTCGGGGCGATCCGCATCTCCGGCGGGACGCAGATCGATCGGCAGCTCGAGGCGGCCGACGCGCTCCATCGCCTCGCGCACGACGCGCTCCTTCAGCACGCGCTGATGCGACAGGTCGATGTGGCCGAACTCGGCACCGCCCACGCGCTCCGCGGGATCGACGTCGATGCCGGCCGAACGCCACACGTGCGGACGACGCTCGGCAGCGGCATCCACGACTTCGACGGCCTCGGCGCGCCAGAACGCCTTCTTGCGCGTGTCGGTGAGCCGCGCGCGGACGCGCTCGCCCGGCAGCGTGTCGGATACGAAGACGACGCGCCCCTCGTGCCGCCCGACGAACACACCGCCGTGGGCGATACCGGTGATGTCGAGTTCGATGAGGTCGCCGTCGTGCATGCTCCGAGCCTGTCACATGCGGCCGGGAGAGCACCCGGCGGTCGGGCGAGACAGCGCGCCGAGGCCGCCGAAAAGGGCTCGCGCCCGCGTCGACGGGGTCGCGAGCCGGCGCGAACCGCCGACACCGAGCGCGCTCGTGGGTAGCGTTGTCGTATGCGCGTGTGCCTGGCATCCACCTCTCCCGCCCGCCTGATGCTGCTGCGGCAGGCAGGGATCGAGCCCGAAGCGCGCGCACCGCAGGTCGACGAGGAGGCCGTGGTCGCCGAGGTCGAGGCCGCCGAGGGGCGACGTCTGCCCGCGACGGAGCACGTCCTGCTGCTCGCGCGCCGCAAGGCCGGGGACGTCGCCCGGCGACTGCACGCCGAAGAGCCCGACTTCGACGGGTTCGTCATCGGCGGCGACTCCATGTTCGCGCTCGGCGACGAGATCCTCGGCAAGCCCTACACACCCGAGGCGGCGACCGCACGCTGGCTCGACATGCGCGGGCGCACCGGCGTGCTGCACTCCGGCCACAGCGTGTTCCGCCTCTCCCCCGGCAGCGAGCCGCGTGAGGCACACGCGGTGGCGGAGGCGTCGGTGACCTTCGCCGACGACGTCGACGAGGACGAGATCGCCGCCTACGTCGCCAGCGGCGAGCCCCTGCTCGTGGCGGGGGCCTTCACGGTCGACAGCCTCGGCGGCGCCTTCATCGAGCGCGTCGAGGGCGACCCCTCCACGGTGGTCGGGATGTCGCTGTCGACCATTCGTCGTCTCGTGCGAGAACTCGGCGGTTCGTGGACCGCGCTGTGGAACCGTTCGTAGACTCCCCCACACGTTTTTCGGCGTTTCTTGTCGAGGAGGGTCAAAAGGCAGGGGTGCCCCCTCGCTAGGCTGGGAGGATGCCGAAGATCGCCAAGGTCCTTGTCGCCAACCGCGGCGAGATCGCCGTCCGAGTCATCCGCGCCGCCCGTGATTCGGGGAAGGCCTCCGTCGCCGTCTACGCCGATCAGGACCGTGACGCTCTGCACACCCGCCTCGCCGACGAGGCGTACGCCCTGGACGGGGCGACGAGTGCCGACACCTACCTGTCGATCGAGAAGATCCTCTCGGTCGCCCGCCGCTCCGGCGCCGACGCCGTCCACCCCGGCTACGGCTTCCTCGCGGAGAACGCCGACTTCGCGCGCGCCGTGATCGGCGCCGGCCTCGTGTGGATCGGCCCCTCCCCCGATGCCATCGAGGCCCTCGGCGACAAGGTCACGGCGCGTCACGTCGCCGAGAAGGTCGGCGCACCGCTGGCCCCCGGAACCCCCGGCCCCGTCTCGGGTGCTGACGAGGTCATCGCCTTCGCCGAGCAGGTGGGCCTGCCCATCGCCATCAAGGCCGCATACGGTGGCGGCGGACGCGGGCTCAAGGTCGCCCGCGAGCTCGACGAGGTCGCCGAGATGTTCGAGTCGGCCACGCGCGAGGCGGTCGCCGCCTTCGGTCGCGGCGAGTGCTTCGTCGAGAAGTACCTCGACAAGCCGCGACACGTCGAGACCCAGTGCCTCGCGGATGCCGCCGGCAACGTCGTCGTCGTCTCGACCCGCGACTGCTCGCTACAGCGCCGTCATCAGAAGCTGGTGGAGGAGGCCCCGGCCCCCTTCCTCAGCGACGAGCAGAACGCGGTGCTGTACTCGGCATCCAAGGCCATCCTGAAAGAGGTCGGCTACGTCGGCGCGGGCACCTGCGAGTTCCTCATCGGCGCGGACGGCACCATCTCCTTCCTCGAGGTCAACACGCGCCTGCAGGTCGAGCACCCCGTGTCCGAGGAGGTCACCGGGATCGATCTGGTGCGCGAGCAGTTCCGCATCGCCGAGGGCGAGGAGCTCGGCTACGACGACCCCGCGCCGACCGGCCACTCGATCGAGTTCCGCATCAACGGCGAGGACCCGGGCCGCGGGTTCCTGCCTCAGCCCGGCCCCATCCACGTCTTCAAGACGTTCGGCGGTCCCGGCATCCGTCTCGACTCCGGCGTGACCGCCGGCGACAGCGTCTCGGGCGCCTTCGACTCGCTGCTGGCGAAGATCATCGTCACCGGTCGCGACCGCGCCGAGGCCCTCGAGCGCGCCCGCCGCGCCCTCGACGAGTTCGAGGTCGCCGGCATGCCGACCGTGATCCCCTTCCACCGCAAGGTCGTTCGCGACCCCGCCTTCACCGCGGAGAACGGCGAGTTCGACGTCTTCACGCGCTGGATCGAGACCGAGTTCGTCAACGACATCCCCGCCTGGGACGGCGAGCTCGAAGCTCCCGCCGCCGCACCCGGCCGCCACACCGTGGTCGTCGAGGTCGGTGGCAAGCGCCTCGAGGTGAGCCTGCCCGACCGCATCACCGCTGCCGCTCCTCAGGTGGGCCGCCCGGCCGTCGCTCCCCCCACGCGCCGCTCGCACGGGGCGTCGCCCACCGCCGGAGCCACCGGAGACGCGGTCAAGTCGCCCATGCAGGCCACGATCGTCAAGGTCGCCGTCGAGGAGGGCCAGCAGGTCGT
>JAKOMY010000227.1 GCA_022702225.1 Microbacteriaceae bacterium
GGTGGGGTCCCACCCGCCGTGGGTGAGTCCGCGCATGAGCCGGATGATGTCGAGCGGGTCGACACCGCGGATGCGGGTGACCACGTGCTCGCGGTACGAGGGGAAGATGTGGTCCTGCGCGCGGGCCGCGCGAGCCGAGCCGACCTGCGCGGCCTCCTGCCCGAACGACGGCGGCCACAGGGCCAGCTGCCCCTGACGCTGCAGGTTGGTCGCCTGCACGTCGAAGGCGCGGATCGACACCATGTCGCGGTAGAAGGTCTCGAGTTCGGCGTCGCTGAGGGCGTCGATGAGCGGCAGGTAGCGCTCGGCCGCGGGCGTGGGCGCCAGCGTGCCGTCGGCTGCCAGAACGCGCACGAGAGCGGGATCGTCGAGCGGGGTCATGGTCCCACGCTAACGCGCGACCCATGCGCGCGACCGCATGAGGTGCACAACGGATGCCGTAATCCGACGTGCCCGATCGACAAAAGCGCCCCCGCGGGTCAGCGCACGGCGGTGGCCGCGGCGACCTCGACCACGCGGTCGAGCGACTCTTCCTCGCCGATCGAGATGCGGATGCCGTCGCCCGGGAACGGGCGCACGATGAGCCCGGCCTCTTCGAAAGCGGTGGCGACCTCGACCGTGCGGTCGCCGGCGGCGAGCCACACGAAGTTTCCCTGCGCGTCGGGGACGTCCCACCCGGCCTCGCGCAGGCGGTCGACCAGCCGGTCGCGTCGCTCGGCGATGACCTTCACGCGGTGCAGCAGCTCGCTCTCGGCATCGAGGCTCGCAATCGCCGCGGCCTCGCCGGCAGCGGTGACCGAGAGCGGGATCGCGGTGCTGCGCGCGGCGTCCAGCACGCCGGTGTGGCCGATCGCGTAGCCGATGCGCAGACCCGCGAGACCGTACGCCTTCGAGAAGGTGCGAAGCACGACCACGTTCGGCCGGTTGAGCACGGCGCGCACGCGGCTGCCCTCGACCGAGTCGGGGTCGGTGACGAACTCGGCGTAGGCCTCGTCGAGAACGATCAGCACATCGCGCGGCACGGCGTCGACGAAGGCAGCGAACTCGTCGTAGCCGACGGTCGGGCCGGTGGGGTTGTTGGGGCTGCAGACGATCACGAGGCGCGTGCGCTCGGTGACGGCGGCGGCCATCGCGGGAAGGTCGTGACGCGAGTCCGCCGTCAACGGCACCTGCACGCTCTTTGCGCCCGCGACGGCGACCAGAGAGGGGTAGGCCTCGAACGAGCGCCAGGCGTAGACGACCTCGTCGCCGGGGCCCGAGGTCGCCAGCAGCAACTGCGCGAGCACCGAGACGCTGCCGGCACCGACGTGCACCTCGTCGGGCGAGACGCCGTACCGCGCGGCGAGACGCTCGCGCAGGCGTGCGGCCGTGGCATCCGGGTATCTGTTGAACGCTCCCGCCGCGACGGCCGCATCGAGGACGCCGGGGAGGGGCTCGAAGGGGTTCTCGTTGCTCGAGAGCTTGAAGGCGTCGGGGCTGGCCTGTCGCCCCTGCCGGTATGCGGGCAGGGCGGCGATCTCGGGGCGGATACGGGGCAGGACCGGCTCTTCACTCACCCCGCGAGCCTAACCGGGGGCCCGCCGCGCGCGTCAGTCCGACTTTTCCGACCCGCTCCTCCCCACGATGGGGAGAGCCGCGAGCTCTCCACAAGGCCGTGGTGCTCCAGCGGGTGCGTGCCACGATGGGGGCATGCGCTTCGTCGTCCGCGTCGCCGTCAACGCCTTCGCCATCTGGATCGTCACCCTGCTGCCCGCCCTGCAGGTGCGGCTCATCCCGTTCGCGCCGGGCGAGTGGTTCCAGGTGCTGCTCACGCTGCTGCTGGTCGGGCTCATCTTCGCCCTGGTGAACACGATCATCGGCACCGTGGTCAAGATCGTCGCGATCCCGCTCTACATCCTCACCCTCGGGCTCATCTCGCTGATCATCAACGGCTTCCTGCTGTGGCTCACGGGCGTCATCACCGAGAACTGGGACTGGGGCCTGCGCACCGGCGAGTTCTGGCTGACGGTCGTCGCAGCGCTCGTCATCGGCATCATCAACGCCGTGCTCGGCGGCATCCTGCGCCCGCGGCGCGAGGAGCGCGAACGCCGCTGATGCGCGCGGGGCTCATCACCGCCATGATGGAGGGATGACCGCGAACCCCGACGCGCCGTTCCGCGTCGTGTTCGTCTGCAGCGGCAACATCTGCCGCTCACCGATGGCCGACGTGGTGTTCCGCCGCATCGCCCACACGTCCGGTCTCGGAGCGCACATCGCGTCGACGTCGGCCGGCACCGGCGACTGGCACGTCGGCGAACGCGCCGACCACCGCACCCTCGCGGCCCTCGAGCGCCTGGGCTACGACGGCTCGTCGCACCGCGCCCGCCAGTTCCAGTACGCCGACTTCGAGCGCAACGACCTCGTGGTCGCCCTCGACCGCAGCCACGAACGCGTGCTCCGCGGTTGGGCCCGAGACGACGACGACGCCGACAAGATCGCGCTGCTGCAGTCCTTCCTGACGGATGCCGAGACCCTCGACGTCCCCGACCCGTACTACGCCGGGGCCCCGATGTTCGACGAGGTGCTCGGTATGATCGAACGCGCAAGCCGAGCCCTGTTCCGACAGCTCGAGCCCGCCATCCGTTCCGCGGGCTGACCCGTTCGCGCGATCCCCGGGAGACCCGTGTCCTCTCTGCCCCCGCAGCCCCTCAGCCCCCTCGACGGCCGATACTTCGCCACCGTCGCAGAGCTCGGCGACTACCTGTCGGAGGCCGGGCTCAACCGCGCCCGCGTCGAGGTCGAGGTCGAATGGCTCCTCGCACTCACCGACCGCTCGCTGTTCGGCACCTCTCCCGTCTCCGACGACGACCGGACCCGCCTGCGCGCGCTGTACGAGGAGTTCGGCGCCGACGAGATCGCGTGGCTGAAAGAGAAAGAGGCGGTCACCCGCCACGACGTGAAGGCCGTCGAGTACCTCGTGCGCGACCGCCTCGACACCCTCGGCCTCACCGCCCTCGCCGAGCTGACGCACTTCGCCTGCACCAGCGAGGACATCAACTCCACCGCCTACGCCCTCACCGTGCAGCGCGCGGTCGAACGCGTGTGGCTGCCCAAGCTCCGTTCGGTCACGGCCGCACTCGCCGAGCTCGCGAAGCAGCACCGCGACGCCGCGATGCTCTCGCGCACCCACGGCCAGCCGGCCACGCCCACCACGATGGGCAAAGAGATCGGCGTCTTCGCGTGGCGCCTCGAGCGCGTCATCCGTCAGCTGGATGCCGGCGAGTACCTCGCGAAGTTCTCGGGAGCCACCGGCACCTGGTCGGCGCACGTCGCCGCAGAGCCGGACGTCGACTGGCCGTCGCTGACGCGTGAGTTCATCGAGTCGCTCGGCCTCGGTTTCAACCCGGTCACCACGCAGATCGAGTCGCACGACTGGCAGGTCGAGCTCTACGACCGTGCCCGTCACGCCGGCGGCATCCTGCACAACCTCGCCACCGACATCTGGACGTACATCTCGCTCGGATACTTCACCCAGATCCCCGTCGCGGGCGCCACCGGGTCATCGACCATGCCGCACAAGATCAACCCGATCCGGTTCGAGAACGCCGAGGCGAACCTCGAGATCGCGGGCGGGTTGTTCGGCACCCTGGCATCCACTCTCGTGACGAGCCGCCTGCAGCGCGACCTCACCGACTCGACGACCCAGCGCAACATCGGCGTCGCCTTCGGGCACTCTCTGCTGGCTCTCGACAACCTGCAGCGCGGCCTCACCGAGATCTCGCTCGCCGAAGACGTGCTGCTGGCCGACCTCGACGTGAACTGGGAAGTGCTCGCCGAGGCGATCCAGACGGTCGTGCGCGCCGAGATCGCCGCGGGCCGCTCGCAGATCACCGACCCCTACGCGCTGCTCAAGGACCTCACGCGCGGCCGCCGCGTCGGCGGGGCCGAGCTGGCCGAGTTCGTGCGCGGCCTCGACATCGGCGACGCCGCGAAAGAGCGCCTTCTCGCGCTGACCCCCGCCGCGTACGCGGGACTGGCGTCGCGGGTGGTCGACGCGCTGTAACGCGCCCCGGGGTCGCGCCCGGCGCCCCGCGCCCCGGGCCCCGGGCCCTCGGCGAGTGTCCAAGAAACGCCGCACCACCACCGGAACGCACGGCGCGTCTCGGACCCTCACGCCGTGACGTGGGGCGGGGCGTACCCTCGCGTGCTCCGCGCCACGCCGCGCGCGTCGCGTCGCGTCGCCCCAGGCCTGTTGAGTGTCCAAAACACCCGGACGAAATTCGAAAACGTCCGGGTGTTTTGGACACTCGACGTGGGTGCGCGGGCGGCAACGGCGCCATGACGCGTCCCTTCTCGTGGCTCCGCACCGGGTCCGCCGTGTCGCGTCGCCCGGCCTATTGAGTGTCCAAAACACCCGGACGAAATTCGAAAACGTCCGGGTGTTCTGGACAGTCGACGGGGTTGCGCGGGCGGCAACGGCGCCACGACGCGTCCCTTTTCGTGGCTCCGCACCGGGTCCGCCGTGTCGCGTCGCCCGCCTGTTGAGTGTCCAAAACACCCGGACGAGATTCGAAAACGTCCGGGTGTTCTGGACACTCGACGTGGGTGCGCGGGCGGCGAGCGACGCGCCGCCCCCGGCCAGCGTCCACGCAAATCCCCCCTGGACGCCGCCCACCGCAGGCCCATAGTGTTGACGTCAACATCCCCTCGACCCCCGGGTCTCCCAGCGCCGCAACGCCGCGGCGCGGATCGGAACAGACGCAATGACGCCTCGACGCCCGCTCACCTCTCGCCTGCTGGCCGCCGCCACGGCTGCGCTGCTCGCCACCGCCCTGGCATCCCCCCTCGCGGCGAGCGCGGCAGCCGGCGTACCGACCGATCCGAACGACGGCGTCCCCCGCGTCGACCCACCCGTCGCGTATACGAACTTCCAGCCGCTCGCCGATCCGGGTCTCGGCGCCGCGGACTACTTCCAACCGAAGTGGTTCGA
>JAKOMY010000268.1 GCA_022702225.1 Microbacteriaceae bacterium
AAGACCGGTTCATGGCGCTCGCCGACTTCTCGGCGTACCTCGACGCCCAGGACCGCGTCGACGCCGCCTACGCAGACCAGGACGGCTGGGTGCGCTCGGCCATCCTCAACGTCGCGCGCAGCGGCTATTTCTCGTCCGACCGCGCGATGCGCGACTACCTCGATCGCATCTGGCACGCCACCCCGGTGCAGTGATCGATTCCGGATGCCGCGACCTGGAGGCCGCGGCATCCGGAGCGCTCTGGCAGGAAGACGTCGGCGGGTGACCGTGGCGGCACTGCCGCGCGGAGCGGGATCTTGCGAGGGTGGAGGGATCCAAACCCCGGAGGCCCCGTGCAGCTCGCAGACTTCCCCGTGCCCGATAGCTTCGCCGCGCGCGGTGCCCTCGCCCTGGCGCGGGAGTACCAGTCACCGGCGATCACCGCGCACGCCCTGCGCTCGTGGCTGTGGGCAGAGGCTTTCGCGCTGGTCGACGGGGTCGCGGGCATCGACCACGAGCTGCTCTACGTCGCAGCCGTCCTGCATGACATCGGCACGGTGACCGAGTTCGACAACCACACCCTGTCGTACGAGCACGCGGGCGGCCACGTCGGCGTCGCTCTGACCGCCGGCGCGGGGTGGGACCGCGAACGACGCGAACGCGTCCTCGACGTCATCGTGCGCCACAACTGGCCGAGCGTCGACCCCGATCTGGATGCCGAGGGCTACCTGCTCGAGACGGCGACCGCGCTCGACATCTCCGGCGCTCGTCCCGACGCGCTGCCCGCAGAGTTCGTCCGTGAGGTGCTCGCGGTGCATCCCCGGAGCTCTCTCGCAGCGGAGTTCGGCGCGTGCGTCACCGACCAGGCCGCGCGCAAGCCCGACACCGCCGCCCGGCGGCTCGTCGACGGGGGAGTGGTGCGAAAGCTCGCGGCCAACCCGCTCGAGCGGTACTGACCCGTCACGACGCGGTCTTCGCCCGGGGTGGGCGGGGGAGGCCGACATGACCGCTCACGCGAGCCGAATAGGCTGGCGCTATGGATATCGAGCGCCACGCGCGTACCCTGTCCGATCCCGACGCCCCCCTCTTCCATCTGGCGTCCCCGTACGGGCGGATCAACGATCCGAACGGTCTCATCGTGGTCGACGGCGTGGCGCACGCGTTCTACCAGTGGGGTCCGGCCTTTCCGGAACGCGGCATCGGGTGGGGCCACGCGACGTCCCGCGATCTCCTCCGATGGACCCACCACGGCATGGCCTTCGAACCGGACGCCGCGTACGACCGCGACGGATGCTATTCGGGTTCCGCGGTTCCGGCGGGGGCCGGAGCGGACCTCCTGTACACGGGGAACGTGAAGAACCCGGACGGCACGCGTGAGGCTCACCAGGTGCGGGTCCACACCGACGACTTCGTCGCTTTCGAAAAGGACCCCGCCGGTCCTTTCCTCCCAGATGCGGACCGCCCGGCGGGCTACACGGCGCACTTCCGCGACCCGATGGTCTACGGCACCGAGGGGGTCCGTCTGCGGATGTGCCTCGGCGCGCAGCGCGACGATGAGACCGGAGCGGTGTTGCTCTACTCTGCGCCGGATGCCGAAGGCCCCTGGCGCTTCGACGGCGAGCTGACGGTCGAGGGGCTGGATGCGGCATCCGCGGGGTACATGTGGGAGTGCCCGAACATCTTCCGTCTCACCGACCTCGAGACCGGCGTCGAGCACGACGTGCTCGTGCTGTGTCCGCAGGGGGCGACGGACGCGGACGTGAATCCGTTCGGTGTCGCCGACGTCTGCGGGTACGTGGTCGGTCACCTCGACGGTTCGCGTCTGCGCGACACGGGAGGGTTCCGTCTGATCGACGCGGGGTTCGAGTTCTACGCCCCGCAGGTCTTCGCGGGCCGCGGCGATGCCGACGACGCACTCCTGCTGGCTTGGGCGGGCATGCCCGCCCAAGACGATCAGCCCTCGCGGGCGCACGGCTGGGTGCACACGCTCTCGGCACCCCGCAGCCTGACCCTGCGCGGCGGTGTGCTGCACCAGCGTCTCGCCCCGGCCCGCGCCGACTTCGGTGCGACGACCGCGGTGCCCGCGGCGACGCTGAGCGACGGCGAGAGCGTGGGTCTTCTCGCTCCGGGCGACGCATCCGCGAGCTGGACGAGCCTGCGTCTGCGCGTCGACACCGGTGCATCGGCGCGGATCCTCATCGGTCCCGAGGCATCCCCGGTGACCGTCGATCTGGATGCGACCTCGCTCACGGTCGATCGCTCGGCCACCCGATACCGCGTCGGCGGTGCACGTCGCGAGGTCGCGCTGCCCACACCCGGGGCCCCCGAGCGAGTCGTCGAGCTGCTCGTGGACCGCTCGATCGTCGAGATCATCGTCGACGGCACGACGGCCTTCACCGCCCGGACGTTCTTCGCCGAGGGACCCGTCTCGGTGTCGTTGAGCGCGCGCGGCGGTGAGGTGGCGGTCCTCTCGGGAGAGTCGTCGCTCTACAGCCCCTGACCCCCGTCATCCGCCGACATCTGCTCGGGTGGGAAAGCGGTTTTTGCTGTGGTGCATTCGCGCGGCATACTGTGTCAAACGTTTGACAGCATTGTCACTCGGCCTCTCACCCTGTCTCCGACTTCCAGGACTCCCGATGCAGCACGATGTTGTCGCCCGCTCCGTTCTCACCGCTCTCGGCGGGTCCGAGAACATCCAGGCAGCCGCGCACTGCGCGACGCGGTTGCGCATCGTCACCGTCGACAAGACGCGCATCGACCAGTCCGCGCTCGACGCCGACCCGAATGTGAAGGGGACGTTCGAGGCGGGAGGGCAGTTCCAGATCATCATCGGACCCGGTGACGTCGACAAGGTCTACGACGAACTGGTGGCGCTCTCGGGGGTGCGCGCCGCCACCAAAGACGAGGTCAAGCAGGTCGCCGGCCAGAGCGGCAACGTCGTGGTGCGCTTCATCAAGATGCTCTCCGACATCTTCGTGCCCGTGCTTCCCGCCTTGATCGCCGGCGGTCTGCTGATGGCGCTCAACAACGTGCTCACCGCGCCGGGCCTGTTCGGACCCGAGGCGGTCACGACGACCCTCCCGTGGCTGGCGGACCCCGCCGCCCTCATCAACCTGCTCGCCTCCGCGGCGTTCGCCTTCCTCCCGGTGCTCGTCGCCTTCTCGGCCGGTCAGCGTTTCGGGGCCAACCCCTTCCTGTCCGCCGCGCTCGGTGCCGCGATGGTCATGCCCTCGCTGGTCAACGGGTACGCCGTGTCGGAGGCCATGGCCGCCGGCACGATGACCTACTGGAACATCCTCGGCATGGACGTCGCCCAGGCCGGCTACCAGGGCACCGTCATCCCGGTCCTCGCCGTGGTGTACCTGCTGTCGGTGTGCGAGAAGCTGCTCCGACGCGTGCTGAAGGGAACCTTCGACTTCCTCTTCACCCCCATGATCTCGC
Source organism: Microbacteriaceae bacterium (assembly GCA_022702225.1). GTDB lineage: Bacteria > Actinomycetota > Actinomycetes > Actinomycetales > Microbacteriaceae > Microbacterium. The sequence continues at coordinate 3,421 of JAKOMY010000268.1, forward strand.
TCCTCGTGGTCGGGGTCGCGACCTTCGTCGCGGTCGGCCCGGCCATGCGGTGGGTGAGCGATGCCATCACGTTCGGGCTGTCGTGGGTGTACGAGAGCTTCGGCTTCCTCGGCGGTGCGCTCTTCGGCCTCGTCTACTCGCCCATCGTCGTCACGGGCCTTCACCAGAGCTTCCCCGCGGTCGAACTGAGCCTGATCGCCCAGGGCGGGTCGTTCATCTTCGCGATCGCGGCGATGGCGAACATCGCGCAGGGAGCGGCGTGCCTCGCGGTGTTCTTCCTGGTCCGGCGCGGGTCCAAGCTGCGCGCGATGGCGGGCGCGTCGAGCACCTCCGCCCTGCTCGGCATCACGGAGCCGGCGATCTTCGGCGTGAACCTGCGCCTGCAGTTCCCCTTCTTCATCGGAATGGGAGCCGCAGCCGTCGCCGGCGGTTTCATCAGCGCCCTCGGCGTGAAGGCCATCTCCCTCGGTGCGGCCGGCGTCATCGGATTCGTGTCCATCCAGCCGTCCTCGATCCCGCAGTTCGCGCTGTGCGCGCTCATCAGCTTCGTTCTGGCCTTCGTCGCCACCCTCGTCTACGGTCGCTGGCGCATCGCCCGCGGTAAGCCGCTCGACCCGACGGAGGGCGTCGCCCCGCTGGATGAGCCGACGGATGCCGACACCTCGACGTCCGACGTCGCGGAGGTCGCCACCGACACCGTGGCCGTCGCCGCGGCATCCGATGCCGACGCTGTCCGTCTGGACATCGTCTCGCCCGTCCGCGGCCGCCTGATCCCGCTCTCCGAGGTCCCCGACCCGATGTTCTCCGGCGGTGTGCTCGGCGGCGGCGCCGCGGTGGTGCCCAGCGACGGTGATGTCACCGCCCCGGTGGCCGGAGTGCTCACCGCGGTCTTCCCGACGGGTCACGCCTACGGCATCACGACCGACGACGGCGTCGAGGTCCTCGTCCACATCGGCATCGACACCGTCAACCTGAAGGGCGCCCACTTCACTGCCCTCGTCGCCGCAGGGGAGCGCGTCGAGGTCGGCACCCCGCTCGCCCGCGTCGATTGGTCCGCCGTCCGCGCGGCCGGGTACGACGTCACGACTCCGATCGTCATCACCAACTCCGACGACTTCGAGGTCGACGCGGTCATCACCTCGGCCGACGTCGAGGCCGGCACCCCCGTGTTCCAGGTGCTCCGCGGCGCGGTGGAGGCCCCCACGGCCTGAGCCGAGGAGTGCGAGCCCGCGGGGACGGCGGACCCCCGCGGGCGCTCGCGGGATCGGACGGCGGGAGTCGCCGCCTCACCCGCGCGGCAGACTCACCGGGCCGGTCGGTCCGCGGGGGCGTCATGCCCGCGCACCGTCGATCCGCGGCGCAGCGACACCGGAAGCACCGTCTCCGCCGGGAGGTCGGCCGCGGGCTCGTCGATGCGCCGAAGCAGGAGTCGCACGCTCTCGGCTGCCAACTGCTCGATCGGCTGGAGCACGGTGGTCAAGGTCGGGGCGAGGTGTCGCACGGTCGCGGAGCCGTCGTACCCGATGACCCCGAACTCCGCCGGGACGGGGATTGCGCGGGACCGCGCCCATTCCACCGCCATCAGGGCACTGACGTCGTCGGTGCAGAACGCCGCGTCGTACTCGCCCCCGTCGAGGGTCTCCTCGATGAGGGCGCGCCGTTCGTCCAGGCTCGAGCTGAACCCGTAGGCCAGCACCGACTCGGGGAGTCCCCGTGCGGCCATGACCTCGCGATGGCCCGACCGTCGAGCGGAGCGGACGTCGTCACGCGGGCTCACGAAGAGGATGCGGCGGTAGCCGGCATCCACGAGCGTCTCCGTGGCCAGGGCGGCACCGGCCACGTTGTCGCTGCGGACGTCGGGGATCCCCTGTCCGAGGCTCCGGTCCAGAGCCACGATCGGCAGCCCCGCCGTGCGATAGAGATCCACGCCGTCGTTGTGGGTGGAGGTGATGACGCCGGCCACCTGGTGGGCGAGGAGTAATTCCAGCGACGCCGTCTCGCGCTCGACGCTACGCAGGCTGTCGCACAGCAGGGTGCGGTAGCCGCGATCGGCGAGCCCTGCCTCGACGGCGGCGGCGAACTCACCGAAGAACGGATCGGCCACCGTGGGCACGATCAGCCCGACGACGTGCGTGCCCCGGCCGAGCAGCGAGCGGGCGACCTCGTTGGGCCGGTAGCCGAGTTCCTCGATCGCGCGGCGCACATCGCCACGCACCCGGTCGCTGAGGTAGCCGCGATCGTTGAGGACCCGCGAGACGGTCGTCACCGAAACCCCGGCTCGAGCCGCGACATCGCTGAGAGTCGGTCGTGCCACATGCCCTCCTCGGCCCGGACCCGCCGCAGCGGTCGGGTCCCGTCGAGCCTACCCAGCGGCACGCTTCGCCCTGGTCGGTCGGCGTGCCGGCAGGCAGCATCTTCGCGTGGTCCGGTCGCCGTGTTCCAGAGTTCTGCACGTGCTCGAACGTCCGCGCGGCCGGGAAACGGCTGTGCGACGACGGCCGTGATCCTGCGACGGTCGCAATGCTCGCGGCATCCCGGGTATCGTAGGGGGGTTGTCGGCGCCGGTCGCGTCGACGAGAGCTGAATAACGGAGGGCCCTTGTGGACATCGATCTCGCACTTCTGAAGACGATCGAACGCGAGAAGGAGATCCCCTTCG
>JAKOMY010000274.1 GCA_022702225.1 Microbacteriaceae bacterium
GACGCGTTGTCGGGGTCGCCGTTGATGTAGATGCGCGGGACGGCGAGGCGCAGCCCCGCGAGCGGCAGCGGCTCGAGCTCGCTGAACGACGCGGGGCGCACCTCGGAGGGACGCGGCAGGGCGATCCAGGGCTGCGAGCGCCAGAGGTCTCCCTCGGTCACCGGATCGTCGGCCACGATCGCGTCGAGCACGACGCGCAGGTCGTCCATCGAGCGGGTGTGCGGCACGACGACGTCCATGGTCGGTACGAGCGGCCAGTTCCCCCGCACCGAGATCACCCCGCGCGACGGGGTGTACGCGACGAGCGCGTTGTGCGAGGCGGGGGCGCGGCCCGACGACCACGTCTCTTCGCCGAGGCCGAAGGCGGCGAAGCTGGCCGCGGTGGCGGTGCCCGACCCGTTGGAAGAGCCCGACCCGAACGCGGACGGCAGAAACTCGGCGTTGTAGGGCGACTCGGCGCGGCCGTAGACGCCGCGCTGCATGCCGCCCGCGGCCATCGGGGGCATGTTCGTCAGTCCGAGGAACACCGCCCCGCTCGCGCGCAGTCGCTCGATCGCGAAGGCGTCGTCGCCCGCCACCAGGTCGGCGAAGGCCGGTGACCCCGAGGCCACGGTCAATCCGGTGACGCGGTAGCTGTCCTTCGCGGTGAACGGGATGCCGTCGAGCGGGCCGAGTGTCTCGCCCCGGGCTCGGCGCTGGTCGGCATCGCGGGCTTGCGCGAACGCGCGCGGGTTCAGGACGGGCACGGCGTTGAGGCGGATGCCGGCCCGGTCGTAGGCCGCGATGCGGTTGAGGTAGCGGGCCACGAGCTCGACGCTCGTGACGGTTCCGGAGTCGAGGGTGGCGCGCAGGCGGGCGACGTCGGCTTCGACGACGGTGAAGTCCTCGGTGGTCATGGCGGTAAACATACACTGTTTGTTTTATGTGTGCGAGAGTGGACTCGGAGCCTGCGCCCGCAGGCTCGCACCGACCCGGGAGACCGCCATCGCCAGACCGCACACGCCGCTGCTGAGCCGCGATCTGATCGCGCGAACCGCCCTCGCCCTGGTCGACCGTCACGGACCCGACGGGGCGAGCATCCGTCGCGTCGCCGCACGCCTCGGGGTCAACCCCGCGTCTTTGTACAACCACGTCCCCAACCGCGCGGCCATGGTCGAGGACGTCCGCGCCCTCGTGTCGGCACCCATCGACTCGCAGCCGCTGCGGGAGATGCCCTGGGAAGACGCGCTCCGCGCCTGGGGACGCTCGTACCGTCGCGCGTTCGCCCGGCATGCCCGCGTCGTGCCGCTGCTGATGACGGAGCGCGCGTCGGCCCCCGTCCTCCTCGCGCAGTACGAGGACTTCGCGGCGGCCGCCGAGGCCGCCGGGTGGACGCTGCGCGATGTCATCCCGCTGCTGACCGCCTTCGAGTCCTTCATCCTCGGCAGCGTCCTCGACATGTCGGGGCCCTCCGTGGTGTTCGACCCCACGGGCCAGGAGGAGGCGTTCCCGCGCTTCTCGGCGGCTTTCGACACCCTCGCCGACGAAGACCCGGAGGACCCCGTGGCCACCCGCGCCTTCGAGCTCGGGCTCGACATGCTGATCGCCTCCGCTCGGCCCCGCTGACGCCGAACCCGCATTCGGGCGCAGGGCAAGTCCTGGCTCGAGGGGATCCCGACCTGGGACGATTCCGGAATGGATGCCACCACGGACGAGCCCGCGATCCTCCCCGACCGGCCGAGGTCCGACGCGCGCCGTCCGGTCGCCCTGGTCGTGGGCGTCGTCGCGACCGTGCTCTTCGTGGCGCTGCGACTGGCCGTCGATCTCGACGGGGGAGCGCCGCTGGCGTTCGACCAGTGGTGGGACGACACGATGGCCGCGCTCGCCGACCCGGTCGCGGTCATCGTCGCGTGGATCCCCGCCATCGTGGGCGGCACGATCGGAATGATCGTCATCGGCATCACGACCGCCGTCGTCTTCGTCCTGGTCAAGCGCCCGTGGGATGCGCTGAACGTCGCGGCATCCATCGCCCTGGTCGTGCTCATCGGCGCGCCCCTCGCGGCTGTCATCGCACGAGCCCGACCGATGGATTCGCTGGCCGAGACCCAGGCGACCTCGTTCCCCTCGGGCCACACCGCCGTCGCGACGACGATCGCGGTGACGCTCGCACTGATCCTCCGCCGCGGCTGGATCTGGGCGGCAGGCGCCGTCTGGGTGCTGCTCATGATGTGGAGCCGCACCTACCTGCACGCGCACTGGCTCAGTGACGTCACGGCGGGTTTCCTGGAGGGAGTGGCGGTGGCCACCCTCGTCTGGGCGCTGGTCGAGGTGTGGCGTGTGCGCCGCGCGCAACGCCTGGTGGCGGCGTCCGGCTGAGCGCTAGGGTTCCCGGATGACCAGCGCCTCCGCCGCCGCCGACAAAGCCCAGGATTCGACCGCCTTCCGCGTCGCCGCACGCGTCGGCTACGTGGTCCTCGGGCTTCTGCACCTCTTGATCGGGGTGATCGCGGTGTCTCTCGCGACCGGGAGCGGCGGCGACAGCGCCGACCAGAGCGGAGCCCTGCAACAGGTGGCCGAGGCTCCGGCGGGCAAGGTGCTGCTGTGGGTCGTCGTCGTCGGGCTCGTCGCGCTTGCCGTCTGGCAAGTCGTGGATGCCGTCGCCGAGCGCGACCCCGACGAGAAGAAGCGCTGGGCGCACCGCGCGAAATACGTGGGAACGGCCGTCGCGTACGGGGCGATCGCCGTCACCGGCTTCACGATCGTCTCGGGCGGACACTCGGACTCCTCGCAGTCGTCGCGCACTCTCAGTGCGCAGCTTCTCGCCATGCCCGGGGGCATCGTCCTCCTGGTCGTCGTCGGTCTGGCGGTGGCGGTGATCGGCGTCGCCTTCGTCGTGCGCGGTGTCACCAAGGCCTTCATGAAGAACCTGTCGAGCCCGGGCGGGACGGCGGGGCGTGGCATCCGGACCTTCGGGACGATCGGTTATGTCGCCAAGGGGATCGCGGTGGGCGTCGCCGGCATCCTCTTCATCGTCGCGGCCTTCTCGCATGACCCGAACGCGGCCGGCGGCATCGACTCGGCGCTGCGCTCGCTCGCGAGCCTGCCGTTCGGGCAGGTCGTCCTGTGGCTCGTGGGCGCGGGCCTCGTCGTGTACGGGCTCTTCTGCTTCGCCCGGGCCCGGTACGCCCGCATGTGAGCGCGCTGATCAGGGGGTGACGACGGTCACGCCGGCCTCGGCGAGGGCGGCGGACAGCTCGGGTGACGGCTCGGCGTCGGTGATGAGGTAGTCGGCCTTCTCGAGGGGGCCCACCTGGGCGAACAAGCGTCGGTCGAGCTTCGAGGAGTCGGCCAGGATCGCGGTGCGATCCGCGCGCTGGATCATCTCGCTCATCATGGTCGCGTCGCCGAGGTTGCTGGTCGAGAAGCCGGAGCCGTCGACCGCGCCGACCGCGATGAGGGCGTAGTCGCAGCGGATGTCGACCTCGGGGGTGTGCGAGTTCATCGCCAGGGTCACCGGGCCGGTCGTGGCCTGGGTGATGGTGCGGACCGCGCCGCCGAAGATGTAGAGATCACGGAACACGCTGGGGGAGATCTCGGCGGGGATGCGCAGGTTGTTCGTCGCGATCGTGAGGTTCCGGTGATTGCGCAGGGCTCGGGCGACCGCCAGCGTCGTGGTGCCGGCGTTGAGCATGAGGACGGATCCGTCCTCGATGAGGTCGGCCGCGAGCGCGGCGATGCGCTCCTTCTCGGAGATCTGCATCTGCAGGCGTACGTCGAGGCCGCGGTCGCGGCCGGGGACCGACATCGCGCTGACGGCACCGCCGTGGGTGCGCACGACGATCCCTTCGCGATCGAGCTGGTCGAGGTCGCGGCGGACCGTGTCGATCGAGACGCCGAAGTGCGAGGCGAGGTCGACGACGGTCACCTGGCCCGACTCGGCGACGTAGGCGGCCAGCTCGGCTTTGCGGCCCGCGGGGAGCCGTCGCTTGACCGTGGCGGTGGATGCGTCCATGCCGTCATCTCTAGCACAGAGCGGCATGTCGGCCCGCAGAATTTGTGCAAAAACGGCAGAGAACAGCACTTCAAGCCCCTTGTTTGCTGACATTGACGCGGCCTCGTGCCGGAATTATCACGGATCTGCATCGAGCTCTTGCGGCTTCTTGCAAAGGGGCGCATACTCGTGCTGAAAGACGCAAGAACGCGCAGAACAGCGCGAAATGCGGCAAATCTCAACGAGGAGAAATGATGGACAACAGCGGGCGCCGGCGTCGGAACGCCATCAAGCTCGTCGGTGCCGCGGCAGCGGCCACGACCCTCCTGGCGATGGCGGGGTGCTCGTCGAACGGTTCGGGAGCGTCGTCGGACGGGAACGTCACGATCGAGTTCGCCCAGTGGTGGGAGCCGGAGCTCGGCGACGGAGCGTTCCGCGGACTCATGGACGAGTTCGAGAAGGAGAACCCCGGTATCAAGGTCGACCTCGTCAGCGGGCCCTACGCCTCCACGAAGGAGCAGCTCTTCGCCGGGGCGGCATCCGGCACCATGCCCGACGTCGTCGGTCTCGACGGTGCGTGGGTCAGCGACTTCGCGAAGCAGGGCGTGATCGCCGATCTGTCGAAGCTGATGAGCGACTCCGGCTACGACGACAGCCAGCTCGCCAGCCAGATCAAGGTCGACGGCAGCACCTACATGATCCCCGTGGTCAACTTCGTCTACCCCATGTTCACCAACGACGGGCTGCTCTCGCAGGCCGGTGTCAGCTCTCCGCCGTCGACTCGCACCGAGTTCGCCGACGCGGCGAAGAAGATCAAGGCCCTCGGCGGAGACGTGTCGGGGTGGGTCCTCCCGCTCTCGCTCGAAGCCCCCAACGGCGTGCAGAACGACGTCATGTCATGGGTGTGGGCCTCGGGCGGGTCGATGCTGAAGGACGGCAAGCCCGACCTGACGAACAAGGCCGTGACCTCGGCCACCGACTACATCCAGCAGCTCTGGGAGGACGGGGTCATCGCTCCCGGATCCTTCACGATGAAGGAGCAGGACAAGGTCGAGGAGTTCACCAACGGACGTGTCGGCATGATGATCGACTCGCTGGCCCACATCAATCTGATCCGACAGTCGAACCCCGACCTGAAGTTCTCGATCTCGGCGATCCCGGCCGAAGACGGCTTCACCGGAGAGCGCGGCATCCCCTACGCCTCATGGGGCATCGGCGTGGCCGAGAACTCGCAGCACAAGGATGCCGCCTTCAAGCTCGTGCAGTTCCTGATGGGCAAGGACGTCAACAGCGAGCTGTCGACGATGGCCAAGGCGTTCCCCGGCAACACCGAGAGCGTGCCGACATTCGTCGCGGACGACGAGCTGTTCAAGACGGCGTTCGACATCTACAAGAAGGGCTACCCGGCGAACGAGTTCACGGGTCTGCCCGTCGCCGAGGAGCTCATGCGACAGTTCGGCACCCAGTTCCAGTCGGCTCTCGACGGACAGCAGTCGATGAGCGACGCGCTCACCAAGACGCAGGACGAATGGACGTCGGAGTTCTGATCCGACCCCGAACCGGGATGCCGCACCGCCACCGCTCGCGGTGCGGCATCCCGCTCAGCGAAAGCCGCACATCATGACCATGCGCACTCTCACACCCCCCGACACCGAGGTGATCGTCACCGGACGACCCGCCTCCCGCCGCACCCGGCAGCTGCGCAAGGCCGGCGAGGCCTACGCGTTCCTGTCTCCGACGCTGATCCTGTTGTTCGTCCTGATGATCGTCCCGATCGTCATGGTGATCGGGTACTCGTTCCAGGACAACGTCATCCTCAACAAGAGCCCCGAGGTCGTGGGTCTCGACAACTACATCGCGATCCTCACCGACTCCGGCTTCTGGAAGGCGACGGGCAACACCCTCTTCTTCACCCTCACGAGCGTCGCCGCGCACCTCGTGCTCGGACTCTCGTTCGCCCTCCTGCTCAACAGCCGGCTCATCGGCGCGGTCCCCCGGGCGATCTTCCGCGGGCTCTACGTGCTCCCGTGGCTTTTCACGGTCGCCGTCATCGCCGTGCTGTGGCGCATGCTGCTCGCCCCGAACGGCATCGTCAACTTCCTGCTCCACACGAACATCGAGTGGCTCGCCTCGCCGCAACTGGCGCTGGGGACGGTCACCTTCATCAACATCTGGGCCGGCTACCCGTTCTTCATGGTGAGCCTGCTCGCCGGTCTCCAGGGGATTCCGAGCGACCTCTACGAGGCCGCGACCGTCGACGGTGCCAGCCCCGTGCAGCGCTTCTGGAACGTCACCGTCCCCCAGCTGCGTCCCATCATCGTGAGCCTGCTGTTGCTCGACCTCATCTGGACCTCGCAGCAGTTCGCCCTCATCTGGCTGACCACGGGCGGCGGTCCCATCGACGTCACCGAGATGCTCAGCACCTTCACCTACAAGCTCGCATTCGCGAAGTACGACTTCTCGATGGCCTCCACCTCGGCGGTGCTGGTCCTGGCGATGTCGATGATCATCGCGGTGCTCTACGTCCGCCACCAGAAGGCGAGGGACTGACCATGGCCTCGACCACGACCGCGCGCCCGCGCGCCACCAGCGCGATCGCGCGCCGCCGCCTCGCCAAGACCGGCGTGCTCATCGGCCTGTTGATCGGCGCGGTCTTCGCCGCCGGTCCCGTGCTGTGGATGCTCTCGAGCTCGTTCAAGTCGAACACGCAGATCTTCGAGCTCCCCCCGCGCCTCATCACCGACACCTTCTCGTTCGACGCGTACATCTCGATCTTCACCAACCCCGAGACGGTGCGCTTCTTCATCAACAGCTATGTCGTGGCGGGGGCGGTGACGATCCTGACGCTGCTCGTCGCGATCCAGGCGGCGTACGCCTTCAGCCGATTCGAGTTCCGCGGCAAGCGCGTCGTCAACGTCATCATCGTCAGCGTCCAGGCGGTCCCGCCGATCACGCTGCTGATCCCGTACTTCGGTCTGATGGTGGGGCTCGGCCTCTACAACACCTATCCGGGGCTCATCTTCACCTACATGGTGTTCACGCTGCCCTACGCGATCATCATGATGACCGGGTACTTCAACACCCTGCCGAAGGAACTCGACGAGGCCGTCCGAGTCGACGGCGCGGGCTCGTTCACCGCCCTCTGGCGGGTGCTCGTGCCCATCTCGATCCCCGGGATCGTCTCGGTGGGGATCTACACCTTCATGATCGCGTGGAACGAGTTCCTCTTCGCCCTCACCCTCACGCGCACCATCGACATGCGCACCGTGCCGATCGGCATCCAGCTGCTCATGGGCCAGCACTCCTACGAGTGGAACCAGATCATGGCGATGAGCATCCTCGGCTCGATCCCCGTGCTGCTGCTCTTCCTCTTCTTCCAACGCTTCTTCATCAGCGGCCTCACGGCCGGCTCGGTGAAGAGCTGACCTCCGCACACCCAACCCCGAACAAGGAGAAATCCGTGCTCTACACCGGCAAGTCCATCCTCGACGTGGCGAACGCCCACAGCTTCGCCATCCCGGCTTTCAACATCAGCGATTGGGCGATGTTCACCGGGATCATGGACATCAGCGAGGAGAAGAACGCTCCGGTCATCATCGCCATCCACCCCGACGAGGTCTCGCACATCACCACCGACCTCATCCCCGCGATGCACGCCCGCGCGCACCGCTCGAGCGTGCCCGTCGCCATCCACTGGGACCACGGCGGAACGTACGAGCAGATCGTCCAGGCCATCCAGGCCGGCTTCACCTCGGTCATGATCGACGCCTCGCTCGAGCCCTTCGAGCAGAACGTCGCCCTGACCCGCAAGGTCGTCGAGGCCGCCCACGCGGTCGGCGTACAGGTCGAGGGCGAGCTCGGAACCATCGGCGCGAACGACAGCTACGGCGAGTCCGGTGCCGCCGAGATCATCTACACCAACGTCGACGACGCCGTGCGCTTCGTCGAGCAGACCGGGGTCGACAGCCTCGCCATCGCCATCGGCACCTCGCACGGGCTCTACCCGGCCGAGAAGAACCCCGAGCTGCGCCACGACCTGCTCGAGCAGATCAAGGCGGCGGTCGGCATCCCGCTCGTGCTGCACGGCGGGTCGAGCAACCCCGACGGCGAGCTGAGCCGGGCGGTGGAGCTGGGCGTGAACAAGATCAACATCTCCAGCGACATCAAGGTGGCCTACCACGACCGCATGCGCGAGGTGCTCGGCACCGACCGTCGCCTGCGCGAGCCCAACGCCATCCAGCCCGAGTGCATCGCGGCGATGAAGGTCACCGCCGCTGAGAAGATCGACCTGTTCGGCGCCGCCGGCAAGGCCGACCTGTACTGATCGAAGGAGACCGGCGCCATGGGGGAAGACCTCGTCCTCGGGCTCGGCGGAACCGTCGACTACGAGATCCGGTGGGATGCCGAGGTGCTCACCGCCCTCGCGGCGGAGCACGGCATCCGGCTCGACGAGTTGACCACCACGACGCCCATCATCGACGAGCGCGCGCTCATCGTGACGGTGCTCGCCTTCCTCGCCACGGGCGGGGGAGGCGAGCGCTTCGTGCTCTCGTCGGAGATCGTGGAGCGCTTCGCGGCGCACTTCGACAAGAACGTCACCCTGGGCGGCACGGGGGTGCGGGCCGGGATCGCGCTCGATCGCATCGGCATCCCGACGGTGCAGCACCTCGTCAGCATCGACGACAATGTCCGGCGGCTCCTGCCGTCGTCGATGAGGATCGTCTCGTCGGCGACGCGTGACACCCTCGACCCGCACCTCATCGTGCAGTACCCCGAGGGCACGACCGTGCGCGTGGTCGACGGAGCGGTGACGGCCACGGCCTCCAATCGCCTGATCTTCGCCAACGACGCGCCCAACCGCGAGATGGTGATCGCCGACCGACTCGGCGACGCTCTCGAGTCGGCTGCGGCCTTCCTCGTCTCGGGTTTCAACACCATGCAGGATGCCGATCTGCTCGAGGCCCGGCTCGACGACCTGGTGAGCGCGATGCGCCGTCTTCCCGCCGATGCCCTCGTGTACTACGAAGACGCGGGGTTCTACCAGCGCGAGCTCTCCGCCCGCGTACGGAGGCGACTGCTCGAGCGCATCGACGTGTACGGCATGAACGAGGACGAACTGCAGGAGTACCTGGGGCGCTCCGTCGATCTGCTCTCGCCGGACGACGTCGCGGCGGCCCTCGCCGAGGCGCACGGGCTCATTCCGGCACGGGCGCTGGTCGTGCACACAAAGTACTGGGCGCTCGCCGTCGGTCCCTCGGCGGCGCGGCACGAAACGGGACTCGAGAGCGCCGTGCGCACCGCGGCGACGCGCTACCGGCTCGGCGACGCGTGCACGGCAGCCGACCTCGATGCCACCGCGAGCTTCGCGCGCCATCCCGGGGGAGCGGCGGTGGTCGCCGCCCTGCAGCGGAGCGGAAGGGCGGTCGGCGTGCCGGCGTACCTCGTCGACACCGCCGATCCCACGACGATCGGCCTGGGGGACACGTTCGTCGGCGGCTTCCTGGCGGCCGTCCCGGCCGCTGCGCGGCACGCGACCGCGGCCGCTCTGGATCGCGCCCTCGACGCCGTGGGCGGAGCGCCGGGCTGAGCTGGCGCGGCCCCGGATCTCTCAGCGCGCGGCGGTGTCGGCATCCGGGTCCGAGAACGGCCCGCACGCCGCGATCACGCGGCGGAGGCTGACGGCGGCCTCCCACGCGTCGAGGGGCTCCTCGTGCGCGTCGAGGGCGCGCAGGCTCTCGGTGTAGCGCGTGAGGGACTTCTCCGCCGCGCGCAGGCTGCCCGCGTCGGCCTCGGGTTCGGGTGGCGTCGTGACCAGGGGCGAGACCGCGTCGATCGCGTCGGCGAGGGTGCGGCGCACCTCGGCAGGAAGACGGGTGTCGACGTCGGGACCCGCGGTGAGTCGTGCCAGTGCCGCGGCCAGTTCACGGGTGGCATCCGCGGTGCCGGTCAAGGCGTCCAGACGGCGTCGATCGAGGTCGCGCGGTGTCTTCAGCCGACGGCCGCGCGGGTTGTAACGACGGCTCTCGTCGGCGAGGTCGACCTCTTCGCGGACCTCGACGAGGGTGTCCTCCAGCGCGGCGGCGGCCCGGTCGGCGGCCTCGGGGTCGAAGGAGCGGCCCGCGAGCGAGGTCGACATCGCCCCGAGCGCCTCGCCGAGGGCGTCGCGAAGGCGACTCAGTCGGTCGTCGGCCTTCTTCACCCGGAGCGGCGGAACGACGAGCAGATTCACCACGACGCCCACCACCACACCGAACGCCATCGTGACCAGGTACGACACGGAGTACCCGTCGGGGTCGGCGCCGCCCAGCAACAGCACGAAGAGTCCCGCGATGGCCACCCAGTCGCGCCCGACGCCGAGGGCGCGCACCCCCGCGAGCAGCACGCCGATCAGGATCACGGCGGCCACCGCGACGATGCGGGGCAGGCCCGTGCCGACGACGGCGAGGCTCGCCAGGCCCAGGCCGATTCCGAGTGCCAGACCGACCACGGCCTGGACCCCGCTCGAGGCGGAGCGCGCGACGGTCGGGTACATGCTCACCAGCACTCCGAGCGGCGCGTAGTACGAGTACTCGCTCTGCGCGAGGGGGACGAGAGGGGCGAGGTACCAGGCCAGCGCCGCCGCCGCAGCGGTCTTGGCGGCGAGCAGCAGGCGGTCGGTCGTGATCGCGTCGGACCACCATCGGCGGGGGTCGAGGGCGGCGGGGACGGTCATGAGCGGCGGGTGCGCGGGCGAGTCGACACGCTCCCATGCTCGATGTCGGCGACCGAGCCGTCGTGGGGGTTGCCCCGCTCGGGTCGCCGGGTTAGGACTCAGCGCCCGGGGCGGTAGGCGTCCCAGAGGACGCGCGCATGGCGGGCCTTCGCGCGCTCGACCCCGTCCTCGTCGTGACGGGCCGCGCTGATCCATTCCGCGAGGCGGCTCGCCACGGCTCCCAGCACCATGCTCAGGTCGGCGTGAGCGGCGGGAGGCACTGCCGCCTCCGACGCCGGCATCCGTCCCTTCGGCGCCAGGTCGTCGTCGATGTGCCGCAGCACGAGCCGAGCGACCCCGACGGCGTGGCTGTTCACGACGCAGTGAGCGGCGCCCTCGATCTCCCACCGCCGAGCCCTGTGCGCGCGGGCGACGAGTCTCGAGTGCAGGCGACGGGGCGAGGGGCGGTCGTGCTCGCCCCGGATGAGCAGCAGCGTCGCTCGTCCCGCGCCGATGCGGTCCGAGATGCGGTAGCGCAGCATGTGCGGCAGCGCCTCGAAGAAGTAGAGGAACCCGCACAGCAGATAGGCCGACACGGCGAGCAGCGCGATGTGGATCGACTCGCGCACGGTCGACTGGACGAATCGCACGCCCTGCACGATCGCGGTGGACTCCGCCTCGTCGACGACGGGGCTCACCAGCACCGCGTGCGAGAGGCCGGGGCGGCGCGCGAGAACCTCGGCGACCACCTGCGTCCCCATCGAATGCCCGATCAGGACGGGGTCGTCCAGGCCGTAGTGATCGAGCACCCCCTCGACCTGATCGGCGAAGTAGGCGGCGGTGGGGGATTCTCCGGATGCCGGGACCCCGCCGAACCCGGGGAGGTCGAGCGCGTACACCTCGCCCTCCTCGGCCAGCAGGGGCGCGAGGAACTCGAAGTACGTCGACGCGACTCCGATGCCGGCGACGAGCACGAAGGAGCGCCCGGTGTCCGCGGTCGTGGGCACGCGCGTCACGCGCGTGCGCGACGGGCCACGGCGATACGTCTGGACGTCGACGTCAGCGGGACGCGGTTTTTCGGGCACCGCCCCAGGATGCCCTACCCGCCTGGGTGACCTGTCAATCCCGGTCCCGGTGTCGGGAGCCCCGCTTAGCCTTCCTGCATGAGCGATACCTCCCGTGAAGAAGAGACCCTGGGTGCCGTCCGCGAGGGCGACAACCCCGCCGAGAAAGATCCGTCCGACTGGGTGACCGGCGACGAGCCGATGACCGCTCCGCAGCGCAGCTACCTCGACACGCTCGCTCGCGAAGCCGGCGAAGAGATCCCCGCCGACCTGACGAAGGCCGAGGCATCGGAGCAGATCGACCGACTGCAGAACGAGACCGGTCGCGCCACCGAGTGATTTTCGAGGCGTCCCGCCGTCCCTTCGTCAGGACGCGCGGGACGCCTCTTCGTGTGCCGAGATGCCGTCGATGTCCTGACGCTCGCCGCGGGCGATGTCATCGAGGAAGTCGGCGACGATGCGTCGCTCCGCGGGTCCCAGTCGTTCGGCGGCCGCCGCCGCCGACGTGCTCCGCACCGACAGGATGCGTCGGGCGGGGGAATCGGCGTCGATCGTCTCGCGCACCACGATGGACCGGCGGTCGCCCGGGTACGGCTCGCGTTCGACCCATCCGGCATCCGCGAGTCGATCGATCAGCGCGGTCGTGGCCGCGGACGAGATGCCCAGCATCGATGCGAGGATCCGCGGGGTCACGGGTTCGTCTTCGGGGGAGCGCTGCAGGAGGAACCGCAGAACCTTGGCGTCGTTCGGACCGATACCGAGGGAGTGAAGAGCCTGCCGCTCGGATGCAACGCCGGAGTCGGTGAGGTCGTTGAGAGCTCTGACCACGTCGTCGGCGGTCGTCGCGTCACTCATCTGTCCTCCTCGGTTCTCTCGATGAGCTAGTGTCTTTGAGGCCAATAAAGTAGTCGACCGTTGTACTTCGATGGTACCCGTCCATTCGATGCATCGGCAGGGGGCTGATCGCGGAGCCTGGCATAAGATGCCCAGGTGGAAACAGGGTCCGAGTCGCGCTACTGGTACGGCGCGAGCGATGAGGATCGTCGTCGCCGAGCCGTCGACGTCCTCCAGGCCTTTCGCGTCTATCGCGCTGCCGAGGTCGCCATGCGTCGTCGAACGCGCGAGTCGATGTCGATGGGTGAGAACGAGCTCCTGGTGCTGCGCTACCTCATCAAGGCGGCGGGGCAGGGCCGGCAGGTGTCTCCGAGTGAGCTGACCCGATACCTCGGGGTCTCGACGGCCTCGACGACGGCGATCGTCGACCGCCTCGAGAAGACGGGCCACGTCACCCGTGTCCCTCACCCCACCGATCGGCGGAGCATCTTCATCGTCGCGACCGAAGTGAGCGACGAAGAGGTGCGCGCGACTCTCGGGTCGATGCACGCCCGCATGATGGCGGCGGTCGTCGACATGAGCCCCGAAGACAGCGCGGCCGTGATCGCGTGCCTCGGCCGGCTCCAGGATGCCGTCGATCAGGTCGACCCGCACCCGGTCGAGGCCGAGCCCGGTCGCTGACGGGTCGTCGCTAGGTAGGTAGTCCGTCTACTTACCGCCGAAACATTAGGCGGCGCATTCGCGGCGTGAAACCATGGGGCCATGGACGATCCGGTGAGCGACGCGGCGGTCGTCGCGCCCGCGGCGGCCGGCGCCCACGCTGAGAACCTGCGCGAAGTCGACGGGATCGAGGTCGCCTCGTTCCGAGCTGTGGTGGCCCGCCTGCGGGCGGATTACCCGCTCGAGGATCCGACCCACGTCGAGGCGATCGTCCTCCGCGAGTGGGAGGCCTTCTCGGCTGGGCGTCCCCTCGTGGTACCCACCGCGGTCGAAGAGGGCGCGCGCGAGATCCTCGATCAGACGGTCGTCTGATCTAGGAGCCGGACGAGTCCGGTTCGTCGACGAGCAGCAGCCCACCCGACGAGTTCGCCGACGTGGCGAGCGCCTCGATCCACGCTCGGCTCAACAGAGCCGGCTCCGGCTCGTCGAAGACGAAGCGCAGCGGAATCGAAGGATGCAGCCACACGGTGCTGCGCCCCACCTCCTGGCCGGGTCCGTGCGTCCACGACAAGGTGAAGCTCTCGCCGCGGCGGAGCTTGGTCGCGATGACCACCTTGACGTGCGCCAGGGCGCGATCCTCGATCTCGATCGGCGACGCGACGTCGCCGTAGTAAAGCGTTCCCACACCGGCACGCTAGTCGTGCCAGAACGAGCCGCCCACCGGGGTTGATTCGCGCGACGCGACGTGGCATCCCGGAAAGCGGCTCGACGTGCGTTCCTCGGATAGGCTCGACGGCATGGGTAGATTCATCTACGACACCGTTGCCAACGCGGTCGACATCGACGACCGTACGCTCGCACACCTGCGCATCGTCGTGATGAACAAGCTTCGGCGTTCCGAGTCGTTCATGTTCGACGTCGAGGTCGGCGACGGCAGCGGTCGGCGCAGCTTCTGGATGCACCCCTCCGTGCCGATCCAGTTCCACTTCTACGGCAGCCGTCAGCCGCGCATCAACCGGGTGTGGGTCGAAGACCTCATGCTCGCGGCGTCCGGCCCGAACGGCCTGGCGATCACGCCCGAGCCGAGCGAGGACGCCCTCGTCGAAGAGGGGTGAGCGTCAGCTCTTCTCGGCCTCGGTAGTCGGGCTGATGTCCTCGGGTACGAGCATGATCCCGCCCGACGAGTTGGCGGAGTCGGCCAGTCGTTCGATCCACTCCCGGCTGAGCGTGGTGGGTTCGCTGTCGTCGAAGACGAAACGCAGCGGAATCGCCGGGTGCAGCCAGAGCGTGCTGCGGCCGCGCTCTTCGTCGTCGCGGTGTCGCCACGACAACGTGAAGCTCTCGCCGCGGCGCAGCTTGGTCGAGATGACGACTTTCAGGTGAGCCAGGGCGCGGTCCTCGATGTGCACGGTCGTGCCGCTGCCGCCGTAGTGAATGGTCCCCATGCGGCCCACGATACGCCAGAGCGTGTCGCGGATACGTGGCGGGATGCCAGGTGTCAAGACCGCCGGGCGTGGCGGGTTCGCCTGCCACATTGAGGAAAGAGCACGGAAGGAGGGCGCCGTGACCAATCCCCCCACGCCTCGGCATCCTGAATCGGGGAACGACCCGGATGACCTTCCGGATGTGTTCCAGGGCTTGATCGGCATCGACGTCATCGACGGCGAGCTGGTCCCGCGCGCCTCGGCGGAACCACCCCGGGCGTGAGGCTCTCAGCGGCCTCGTAGTCGTGTCGGTTACGTTCGTGCGCATGTCGGACCCGCTGGACGAACAGCAGATCACCGTCTCGAGTGCGGCCCTGCGAGCGATGCGCGACGAGTTCCAGCGGTTCCTGATGGAGTACCGCTTCGGGCTCGCCGAGGTCGAGACGAAGATCTCGATCCTGCGCGAAGAGTTTCAAGAGATGCACGCCTACAACCCGATCGAGCACGTCTCGAGCCGGGTCAAGTCGCCGGACAGCCTGGTCGACAAGGTCCGCCGCAAGGGCATCGAGACCGACTTCGACTCCATCCGTGCCTCGATCACCGACATCGCCGGCATCCGGGTCACGTGCAGCTTCATCGACGACGCCTATCGGCTCTCGAACCTGCTGACCCGCCAAGACGACATCACCGTGCGCGACGTCAAGGACTACATCGCCCAGCCGAAGGCGAACGGTTACAAGAGCCTGCACGTGATCGTGGAGGTACCGGTCTTCTTGTCGACCGGTCGCGTCGACGTGCCCGTCGAGGTGCAGTTCCGCACGATCGCCATGGACTTCTGGGCGAGCCTCGAGCACAAGATCTACTACAAGTACGACCGCCTCGTCCCCGACGATCTGCTCGCCGAGCTCAAGAACGCCGCCGACACCGCCGCCGAGCTCGACACCCGCATGGAGCGGCTCCACCGCGAGATCCGCGGTGCGCACCCCGGAGTGGTCTCGCTCTGACGCGCGCGACACAATGGAGCGATGAGCGACGACGACTCCCGCGTGGACGAGGTCGCCGCCGAACTCCTCAGCCTCCCGCCCTCGCGTTTCACCGCCGCGCGTAACGAACGCGCTGCCGCCGAAGGCGGGGCCGTCGGGCGCAGGGTGGCGAAGCTGCGCAAGCCCACCGTCGCCGCCTGGGCCGTCAACCTGCTCGTGCGCGAAGGCCAGCTCGGCGAGGCCGTAAAACTCTCGCGCGCCCTTCACGAGGCGCAGGAGGATCTGGATGCCGCCGAGCTCGGGAGACTGGGTCGTCAGCGCCGGCACCTGGTCGTCGCCCTCGCTCGTCGGGCGGGAGAGCTCGCCGCCGAGGCGGGGAGCCCGCTGAGCGGGGCGATGTCGGATGCCGTCGAGAAGACCGTCAACGCCGCGGTCGTCGATGCCACGGCGGCGGCCGCCGTGCTCACGGGGCGTCTGGTGTCGGCGATCGACCTCGCCGAACTGCGGGACGGGGCGCTCGGCGAAGCGGTGGCCGGTTCCGCCCCGGGCGAGCTCTCGCGGCCCGCTCCCACCCGCGACGATCTCGCCTCCCGTCGAGCGCGCAAGGCGGCGGAACGGGCCGTGCGCGAAGCGGAGCGTGCGAAGGCCGACGCCGACCGCGAGAACGCCGCTGCCGACCGGCGGGTCGACTCGGCGACCGAGCGAGCGACGCGCGCCCGCGAGCGTGTGGAGGGCCTTCGCACCGATCTGGAACGCGCCGAGAGGGACGCCGCCGAAGCGGAGGACGTACTGACCCAGCGCACGAACGCGCAGATCCGCGCTCGTGATGCCGTGCGGGCCGCGATCGAGGCCGTCCAGCGCGCCGAAGCCGCACGTCACGAAGGGTCCGATCGATGAGCGCTTCCTCCCTCTCCACGATCCTCGACGACGCTCGCGCACGCCTGGCCGGCGTCCCGCGCGAGCGACTCGGCGAGCTGCAGGAGGGGCGCCGCCTGCTCGGTATCCCGCGTGCCGCCCGTGTCTCGCCGCGCGGCACGGCCTGGCACCTGGGGGTCCTCCTGTTGACCGACGACGCGCTTCTCGCGACGGGCGACATCGTGCGCTCGCGCCCGGAGGTCCGACGCGGATTCGCCGCGGAGTCGCAGCGCCGCCGCGCCGAGCTCTCAGCCGCAGCGGCGAGAGGCGGGGTGCCGGAGGGCGAGAGCGTGCACATCGGGTGGGAGGTCATCGACCCTGCAGCGGTCGGGCCATCGTCGACGCCCGTATCCGTCCGCGACGGAGAGCCGCTCGTGCGATGGAGCGCAGCCGGAGGATTTATGCCGCTGGGGCGGTACCTCGACGAGCGCATCGAGCTTCTGCGGCATCCGCCGGAGCGGGCGTAGGCACCTGCGCCCTTAGTCGGGGGTAGACCGCCTGTCAACAGGCGTCATCGCGGCCGTTCGCGGAAACAACGCTGGTCTATCGTGAGCGACGTGCAGCAGGTATGGCCAGGATCCAGTTATCCCCTCGGGGCCACTTACGACGGTAACGGGACGAACTTCGCCCTGTTCAGTGAAGGAGCAGAGAAGGTCGAGCTCTGCCTCTTCGAGGAAGACGGAACGGAGACGTGCTTCGAGCTGATCGACGTCGACGCGTTCGTCTGGCACGCCTACCTCCCCAACATCCAGCCGGGGCAGCGCTACGGCTACCGCGTGCACGGGGAGTACGACCCCGCGAACGGCAAGCGCTTCAACCCCGCGAAGCTGCTCCTCGACCCGTACGCGAAGGCCGTCGAGGGCCAGGTCGACTGGGGGCAGGCGGTCTTCAGCTACGAGTTCGGCGACCCCGACTCGTTCAACGACGAGGACTCCGCCGCCCACATGATGAAGGGCGTCGTCATCAAACCGTTCTTCGACTGGTCGGGCGACCGCCAGCCGAAGATCCCCTACGCCGAGTCGTTCATCTACGAGGCCCACGTGCGCGGCCTCACCCAGCTGCACCCCGACGTACCCGAGGAGTTGCGCGGCACGTACGCCGGCATCGCCCACCCCGCCGTCATCGAGCACCTCCAGAAGCTCGGCATCACCGCGATCGAGCTCATGCCGGTGCACCAGTTCGTCAACGACTCCACCCTCGAAGAGAAGGGGCTGTCGAACTACTGGGGCTACAACACCATCGCGTTCCTCGCCCCACAGAACACGTACTCGTCCACCGGCGACCACGGGCAGCAGGTGCAGGAGTTCAAGGCCATGGTCAAGGCCCTGCACGCGGCCGGCATCGAGGTCATCCTCGACGTGGTCTACAACCACACCGCCGAGGGCAACCACATGGGCCCGACCCTCTCGATGCGCGGCATCGACAACGAGGCGTACTACCGCCTCGAAGACGACGACAAGCGCTACTACACCGACTACACCGGCACCGGCAACAGCATGAACGTGGGCAACCCCCACACGCTGCAGCTCATCATGGACTCGCTGCGCTATTGGGTGCTCGAGATGCACGTCGACGGTTTCCGCTTCGACCTCGCCTCGACGCTCGCGCGCGAGTTCTACGAGGTCGACCGCCTCGCGGCCTTCTTCGAGCTCGTGCAGCAGGACCCGATCGTCTCGCAGGTCAAGCTCATCGCCGAGCCGTGGGACGTGGGCCCCGGCGGATACCAGGTCGGCAACTTCCCGCCCCAATGGACCGAGTGGAACGGCAAGTACCGCGACACCGTCCGCGACTTCTGGCGCGGCGAGCCGCAGGCGCTCGCCGAGTTCGCCTCGCGCCTCACCGGCTCGGCAGACCTCTACGAGCACTCGGGTCGGTTCCCCGTGGCATCCATCAACTTCGTCACCGCCCACGACGGCTTCACGCTGCGCGACCTCGTGTCGTACAACGAGAAGCACAACGAGGCCAACGGCGAAGACAACAACGACGGCGAATCGCACAACCGCTCGAGCAACATGGGCGTCGAAGGTCCCACCGACGACCCCGAGGTGCTCAAGCGCCGTGCGCAGCAGCAGCGCAACTTCATCGCGACGCTGCTGCTCAGCCAGGGCGTGCCGATGCTGCTGCACGGCGACGAGCTCGGTCGAACGCAGGGCGGCAACAACAACGGTTACGCGCAGGACAACGAGATCACGTGGGTGGACTGGTCGAACATCGACACGCCCCTCATCGAGTTCACCGCGGCCCTCGCCCGGCTGCGCAAGCAGCACCCCACCTTCCGTCGCAGCCGCTTCTTCGACGGTCGCCCCGTGAAGATGGAGGAGGGGGCACCGATCCCCGACGTGGTGTGGCTGCGTCCCGACGGCTCGCTCATGCAGCCCGAGGACTGGGACAACGGCTTCGGACTCGCGGTGGGCGTCTTCCTCAACGGGCAGGGCATCCGCGAGCGCGACCGTCGTGGCGAGTCGATCAGCGACGACCACTTCCTCGTGCTGTTCAACGCGGGCGACGACAAGGTCGACTTCCTCCTCCCCGACTTCGAGTACGCCCCCAAGTGGGACGCGTACGTCGACACCGCCGGAGAGCAGGCGAACACCGAACCGCTGGACCCGGGCGCCACCCTCCCGCTCGAGCCCAAGTCGCTCATCGTGCTGCGCGAGCACCACCTGCCCGAGCCCGATGTCGACCATTCGGTGTCGGCCTCGCTCACCGCGCAGATCCAGGTGATCGGCAACGACGACCTGCCCGGCCAGGCGCCCAAGCCGGAGCTGTGAGCGAGATGCGGCATCCGCTTTCGACCTATCGCCTGCAGATCCGCGAAGCGTTCACCCTCGACGACGCCGCCGAGGTCACGGGATATCTCCGTGACCTCGGGGTCTCGTGGGCCTACCTCTCGCCGATCCTCGAGGCCACGCCTGGTTCGGACCACGGGTACGACGTCGTCGACGTCACGCGCGTCGACCCCGCCCGCGGAGGCGCCGAGGGACTCGACCGGTTCGTCGAATCCGCTCGGGCCCGTGAGCTCGGCATCCTGATCGATATCGTGCCGAACCACATGGGCGTCTCGGAACCCCGCACGAACGCGTGGTGGTGGGACGTGCTGCGTCGGGGTCGCGCCTCGGCGCACGCGGACTCCTTCGACATCGACTGGGAGTTCGGCGCCGGCAAGGTGCGCGTGCCGGTGCTCGGCGACCACCTCGACGCGGTCATCGACGAGATCTCGTACGACCCGACGCCGGCCGACGATGCTCCCGACGGGCTGGTCCGCTACTACGACCACGCCTTCCCGGTGGCCCCCGGTACCGGTACCTCGGACATCCGCGCTCTGCTGGACGCGCAGAACTTCGAACTGCGCTACTGGCAGGACGAAGCGGCCGACCTGAACTACCGCCGCTTCTTCGCCGTGACGACCCTCGCGGGCGTGCGCGTCGAGGTGCCGGAGGTGTTCCGGGCGACCCACGCCGAGATCCTGCGCTGGGTGCGCGAGGGCCTCGCCGACGGTCTGCGCGTGGACCACCCCGACGGTCTCGTCGATCCGGGCGGGTACTTCGATCAGCTCGCCGTCGCGCTCGAAGAGGCCGGCGAGGGCGAGGTCGGCTACGTGCTCGGCGAGAAGATCCTCGAACACGGCGAGGCGTTGCCGTCGTGGTGGAAGACCGCCGGGACCACCGGCTACGACGCTCTCGCCGAGATCGACCGTGTGCTGACCGACCCGGCAGGGGAGGCGGCGCTCGATGCCCTCGACGCGCGCCTGCGCACCGACAGCGATCTCGAGCCGCTCACCGGCTGGCACGACCTCATCCACGACACCAAGCGCAAGATCGCCGACTCGATCCAGGTGTCGGAGATCCGTCGCCTGGTGCGCGGTCTTCCGTCGGGGCTGCGCGAGGAGTTCGGGGCCGACGCGCTGCAGGACGCGCTCGCCGAGATCCTCGCGTGCTTCCCGGTGTACCGCTCGTACCTCCCCGCCGGTCGCACGCACCTCGATGCCGCCGCGGGCGAAGCCGAAGTGCGTCGTCCCGAACTGGGCGACGTGATCGAGAAGCTCGTCCCGGTGCTCGCCGACACGAGCCTCGAGGTCGCGTGGCGCTTCCAGCAGACGACCGGTCCCGTCATGGCCAAGGGCGTCGAGGACACCGCGTTCTATCGTTACACCCGGCTGGGTTCGCTCACCGAGGTGGGCGGCGACCCGGGGGAGTTCTCCCTCGACGTCGCGGGCTTCCACACCGCGCAGGCGCTGCGTCACGCGTCGTGGCCCACCGCCATGACCACGCTCTCGACGCACGACACCAAGCGCGGCGAGGACACGCGTGCCCGCATCGCGGTGCTGGCCGAGATCCCCGAGACCTGGGCCGAACGACTCGAGGAGTTCCGCGGGATCGCCTCGACCGGTCACGGCCCCTTCGACGCTCTGCTGTGGCAGGCGATCGTGGGAGCGTGGCCCGCCTCGGCATCCACCCCCGAAGGGTTGAAGGTCTACCGCGAACGTCTGCACGCGTACGCCGAGAAGGCGGCGCGCGAGGCGTCCGAGGCCACCGGCTGGTGGGAG
The DNA here is from genome assembly GCA_022702225.1 of Microbacteriaceae bacterium. GTDB lineage: Bacteria > Actinomycetota > Actinomycetes > Actinomycetales > Microbacteriaceae > Microbacterium. The sequence continues at coordinate 21,088 of JAKOMY010000274.1, forward strand.
CAGGACGAGGCCTTCGAGGAGCGCATGCACGCGGTCGTCGACGCGGCCACCGGCCCCGCCGCCGAGCGCGTGCGCGCCTTCGTCGACCAGATCTCGCCCGCGGGATGGTCGAACGGTCTCTCCGCCAAGCTGCTGCAGATCATGGGCCCTGGCGTCCCCGACGTCTACCAGGGCTCGGAGCTGTGGGAGCAGTCGCTCGTCGACCCCGACAATCGTCGCGCGGTCGACTTCGCGGAGCGTCGCCGGCTGCTCGCCGCGATCGACGCCCCCGGGGCTGCGGCCCCGGCCGTGGATGCCACGGGAGCGGCCAAGCTCCTCGTGACCTCGCGCGCGCTGCGCCTTCGCCGTGAGCACCCGCTCGAGATCTACCGCCCGCTGGAGGCAGCGGGCGTGGCGGCCGACCACGTCGTCGCCTTCGATCGTGGCGGTGTGTTCGCGGTCGCGACCCGTCTGCCGCACGGCCTGGCGGCTGCGGGAGGCTGGCGCGACACGGTGGTGCTGCTGCCGGACACCCCCGTCGTCGACGTGCTGACCGGACGCTCGTTCGCCGGCGGCGCCGTGCCCCTGGCCGACCTGCTGGCTGTCTACCCGGTGGCCCTGCTGATCTTCTGACCCCCGATCGCGTGAGGCGCCGGGATTCGACGCCTCACGCCCTCCCTCAGCGAAAAACCTCGGCACCTCACGCGAAGGAACACCCCTCATGAGCATCGACGTCTGGGCACCCAAGGCAGAGCGGGTGCGGCTGCGCCGGCTCGACGACAGCGGCGACAGTGTCGTCGAAGACGTCGAGATGGCATCCGCGAAAGACGGCTGGTGGACGGCCCCGGTCGACCTCGCCGACGGCGAGCGGTACGGCTTCGTCCTCGGTGACGGCGACGACCTCCGCCCCGACCCGCGCTCGCGGCGTCAGCCCGGCGGCGTGCACGAGGCGTCGGCGTGGTTCGACCCCTCGGTGTACGCCTGGAACGACGCCGCGTGGACGGGCAAGCAGCTCGCGGGCGGCCTGATCTACGAGCTGCACCTCGGAACCTTCACCCCCGAGGGAACACTGGATGCCGCGGTCGGCCGCCTCGATCACCTCGTCGACCTGGGGGTGACCCACGTCGAGCTGCTGCCGGTGAACGGCTTTAACGGTACGTGGAACTGGGGCTATGACGGGGTGCTCTGGTACACCGTGCACGAGGCCTACGGCGGACCCGAGGCGTACCAGCGTTTCGTCGATGCGGCCCACGCGGCCGGACTCGCCGTCATCCAGGACGTCGTCTACAACCACCTCGGTCCCTCGGGCAACTACCTGCCCGAGTTCGGCGAGTACCTGCGCGAAGGCAGCCGCAACACCTGGGGCGACTCGGTCAATCTCGATGAAGACGCTGTCCGCGCGTACATCGTCGAGAACGCACTGATGTGGATGAGCGACTACCACGTCGACGGCCTGCGCCTCGATGCCGTGCACGCTCTGCTCGACCATCGCGATCCGCACGTGCTGCAGGAGATCGCCGAACGCACCGACGCCCTGTCGGCGCACCGCGGCATCCCGCTCACCACCATCGCCGAGAGCGACATGAACGACCCGAAGCTGATCCTCCCGCGCGAGGCCGGAGGCTACGGCCTGACCGCGCAGTGGTCGGACGACTGGCACCACACGGTGCACGTCGCCCTGACCGGCGAGACGATCGGCTACTACGAGGACTTCGCCGACGTCGAGGCCTTCCGAAAGGTCAGCGAGGGCGGCTTCTTCCACGACGGCACGTACTCGTCGTTCCGCGAGGAGAAGCACGGCAAGCCCATTCCCGAGGACGTTCCGAACTGGCGCCTCGTGACCTTCGCGCAGGATCACGACCAGATCGGCAACCGGGCCGCGGGCGACCGTCTGTCGCAGACGCTCGGCTACGACCGCCTGGCCGCCGCCGCCGTGCTCACGCTCACCGCCCCGGGCACTCCGATGCTCTTCATGGGCGAGGAGTGGGGCGCGACGACGCCCTGGCAGTTCTTCACCTCTCACCCCGAGCCCGAGCTCGGCAAGGCCACCGCCGAGGGACGCATCGCCGAGTTCGAGAAGATGGGCTGGGACGAATCCACCGTCCCTGACCCGCAGGATCCCTCGACGTTCGAGAACTCCCGGCTCGACTGGGACGAGGCGGGCGAGGGCGGTCACGCCCAGCTGCTCGGCCTGTACCGCGAGCTCGCGAAGCTGCGGCGCGAGCGCCCCGAGTTGACCGACCCGTCGCGCGAGGGGCTGTCCGCGGAGGCCAGGGAGGCCGACGGCGGCCGGGTCTACGAACTACGTCGCCGCGACCTCGTCGTGATCGTCAACCTCTCGGAGGCCGCGGCCTCGGCGTCGGTGGCATCCGGTGCTCGTGTGCTGCTGGCGACGGCGGAGGGCGTCGTGCTCGATGGCTCCGAGGTGACGGTGCCGGCCGGGGCGAGCGCGATCGTCGGCCCCGCACTCTGACGTCCTGACGAACGGTCCCGACCTCGCAAGGGGCGGGGCCGTTCGTCGTTC
>JAKOMY010000260.1 GCA_022702225.1 Microbacteriaceae bacterium
TCAGTGCTTCTCGCGCAGCTCTCGGCGGCTCAGCGGGTGCCCGTCATCGGCCGTCGACTCGACGTGCTCTGCCTCTCGCACCGCCCGCCGCTCGCGGCGCCGCTCGCTCGCTCCCTCGATGAGGTTGTAGAGCGTCGGCAGCACGAGCAGCGTCAGCAGAGTCGACGACACGAGTCCGCCGATCACGACGACCGCGAGCGGCTGCGAGATGAAACCGCCGTGGCCGGTGATCCCGAGCGCCATCGGCACCAGGGCGAAGATCGCCGCGAGGGCCGTCATGAGGATCGGGCGAAGGCGACGCGCCCCTCCGACGATTGTGGCCTCGAAGACGCTGAGACCGCGGGCGCGATACTGGTTCACCAGGTCGATGAGCACGATCGCGTTGGTCACGACGATGCCGACCAGCATCAACGCACCGATCATGCCGGCGACGCCGAGGGGCACACCGGTGACGAGCAGCATGAGGATCGCGCCCGTCGCCGCGAACGGCACCGAGACGAGCAGTTCGAGCGGCTGACGCAGCGACTTGAAGGTCGCCACCATCACCACGTAGACGATGAGGATGGCCGCGAGCAGGGCGAGGCCGAGCTGACTGAACGCATCGGCCTGGTCGGTGACCGAACCGCCCACCTTGGCGGTGGCCCCCTGAGGCAAGGCGGTGTCGGCCAGGGCCGAGTTGACGGTCGACGAGGAACTGCCGAGGTCGTCGGTCGTGGGGGTCACGGTGATCGTGGCCGTTCGCAGTCCCCGCGAGGTCGAGATCGAGGGCGGAGTCTGGCTCTGCTCGACCGTGGCGATCTGGTCGAGACGCACCTCACCCCGCGCGCTCGGGATCTCGAGGGCGCGCAGATCGTCGATCGTCTTCGGAGGGTTGGCCGTGGCGACGTAGACGGTCACCCCGCGCCCGTCGATCTCGACGGTGCCCGCCTGCCGAGGCTGCTGCGTCGCCGAGACGAGGGCTCCCACCGCGCGCTCCGACAGCCCTCGCTCGGAGGCCGCCTCGCGGTCAACGCGCACGGAGACGAAGGGAAGGGATGCCGAGAGACTGCTGGTGACCTGACCGATGCCGTCGCGCCCCTGCAGACCCGCCACCACCGCGTCGCTCGCCTGCTGCAGCGACTGCCCGTCGGCCGCGGTGACGTCGACGGTGATGCCGGCGGAGCCGAGTCCGCCCCCGGAGGCTGCGACCTGGATGTCGCCCGCGTCGGGCAGCGCCTCGAGCGCGGTGCGCACGCGGTCACGGAGCTCGACCTGGTCGACGCCCGACTCCGAGGTGATCGAGTACGTGATGCCCGATCCCCCGCCCGAGAACGCGTCACGCAGAGCGGAACCGCTCGATCCGATCGAGGTCTGCACGGTCTGGACGCCGTCGGTGTCGAGCAGGACGGCTTCGACCTTCTGGGCCGCCGCATCCTCGGCATCCAGGCTCGGCGCGGAGCCGATCTTCTGCGTCACCGTGAAGGTGTTCTGCCCGGAATCGCCGAGGAAGTCGGTCTTGAGCAGGGGAACCGACGCGAGCGTCCCGCCGAGCACGAGGACGGCCAGGGTCAGGGTGACCCACGAGTGCCTGAGCGTCCAGCTCAGCACCGGCACGTACGCCTTCTGCAGGCGAGAGGGCGGCGCGGTCGGCGACTCGGGGTCGACCGGACTGCCGTCGGCATCCCGGATCACCTTTCCGGGCCGGAGGAACCACGACGCGAGCACGGGCACGATCGTCAGCGACACGAGCAGCGACGCCGTCATGGCGATCGTCACGGTGAGGGCGAAGGGCCGGAAGAGCTCTCCGGTCACGTCTCCCACGAACGCGATCGGGAGGAAGACCGCGACCGAGGTGATCGTGGAGGCCGTGATGGCCGCCGCGACCTCGCGCACCGCTCGCACGATCGTGGGGATCTTGTCGGCGTCGCCGACGTAATGCCGCTTGATGTTCTCGATCACGACGATCGAGTCATCGACGACGCGGCCGATCGCGATCGTGAGGGCGCCGAGGGTCAGGATGTTCAGCGAGTAGCCGAAGGCCTGGAGCCCCACGAAGGTGATGAGCACGCTGGTCGGGATCGAGATCGCCGTCACGAGCGTCGAGCGCACCGATACGAGGAAGACCAGGATCACGATGACGGCGAAGACGAGGCCCAGAAGCCCCTCTTGAGCGAGAGCCTCGATCGATTGCTGGACGAACGGCGCCTGGTCGAAGACCACCGTGAATGTCGCACCCTGGCCGAGCTGCGATTCGAGGCCGGGGAGCGCCGCGAGCACCCCCCGCGAGACGTCGACGGTGTTGGCCGCGGGGAGCTTGGTGACCGCGATCGTGAGCGCCGGCTGCCCGTCGACGCGCGACAGCGTGGTCACGGGGTCGGGCTCGAGCGCGACCGTGGCGACGTCGCTGATCTTCGTCTGGCCGGCCTGGAACTGCGCGGCGTCGGTAGGCACGAGCGGGAGCGCCGCGATCTCGTCGACGCTGGTCAGCTTGGACCCCGTCTGCACGGTGAGGGTCTGGCCGCCCTCGGTCAGCGAGCCGCCGGGGAAGAGCACACCGTTGGCGTCGAGAGCGTCGGTGATCGCCTGCTGGCTGAAGCCGCGCTCGCCGAGCTTGGCGGTGTCGGGGGTGATCGTGACCCGCTGGGCCGTGCCGCCGACGATCTGCGCGCCGTTCACGCCCGCGACGTCTTCGAGGTCGGGCACGATGCTCGTCTGGAGGAT
>JAKOMY010000361.1 GCA_022702225.1 Microbacteriaceae bacterium
CGTCAACGGCTTCTTCCTCGGGCGGTACTGGAACAACGTGCCGCAGAACACGCTCTACATCCCGGGTCCCGCGACCCGTGCGGGTGCCAACGAGATCGTCGTGCTCGAGCTGGAGCACGCGATCGAGACCGTCGCCCGCTTCGTCGCCGAACCGTCGCTGGGGCAGCTCGAGGAGTAGTCCGTCACGAGAACAGGCGCGTGCGCCGAGAACAGGCCGATTCCTCGCGGATCGGCCTGTTCTCGTGGCATCCCCTGTTCTCGTGGCACCCCCGCGATCACGCGCGGCGATGGGGCTCGACTCGTCACTCCTCCTGGTTGTCGCACCGGGTGGTCGGTGCTGCCATCCGCGGCTATGGGAGCTCGGCGATCTGTCGGAAGCCGACGACCACGCGTACGGAGCGCCCGTTCCGCGAGAGCCTCTGCGCGGTGACGTGGCTGACAGAACGTGTCCGTTCTGTCAGCCACGTGGTGGGTAGACGGATGCGTCAAGACGGAAGGCGCGGTCTCCGTAGAGGTCAGCTGCGGATGGCCCACCTCTGGACGGCGGCGTCCGAGCAATTCGCCAGCTGAAGCGCAGACCCCGTCCCGGATGCTCCGTTCACGGTGCCGATGCATAGCCCCGAGGCTTTGCCGGTGATAGTGCCTGATCCGTTCAGGGTCCACTTCTGGTTGTCGCCACCGTGGCAGTCCCAGATCTGAACCCGGGTTCCCGCGGTCCGGCCGTCTCCCGACGCGTCGAGGCACTTGTTGCCGTAGACGCGCAGCTCACCGGCCGACGTGTAGGTGAACTTCTGGTTCTCCTGGTCGAGGCAGTCCCAGAGCTGCGCCTGCGTGCCGTTCTGCGTTCCACGACCAGAGATGTCCATGCACTTGTTCTCCGCGGCGTTGCCGAAGATCGCGTTAGCCGGGACTGCGCCGATCGGCATAGCCCAACGTTGGATGGAAGCTCCGGTGCATGTGGCGAGCTCGATCGTGGAACCGTTGGCCGTCTGTCCACCGGTCGACGCCACACAGAGCCCGGACGCCTTTCCTGTGATCGTGCCGTTCGGGTTCAGGAACCACTTCTGGTTGTCACCGCCGTGGCAGTCCCACACCTGGATGCGGGTGCCGGGGGCAGTATTCGCACCCGACGCGTCGAGGCACTTGTTCCCGTAGACCTTCAGTTCGTTCGCCGAGGTGTAGGTGAACTTCTGGTTGGTCTGGCCGAGGCAGTCCCACAGGTGCGCCCGCGTCCCGTTCTGCGTGAGCTGGTCCTGGATGTCGAGGCACTTGCCGGAATCGACCTGAGTGATGGTCTGGTCGACCGGGCGTACGACTGTAGAGCCGCCCGTTCCGCCGGTGCTACCGCCGCCGGTCCCGATGCCGCTTCCGTCCGGGAACGTGATGCTGCTGTACCGCGCGGTGGAGGTGCCCAGCTCGCCGCTGTTGCCCGCGCGTCCGGCGCTCGACTGGACCACGCCGGCATCGAGGCTGGCGTCGGCTCCGAAGAGAGGCGCCTGCCCGAGGTTGGTGAACGTGGTGCCGTCGGTCGAGTACGACGCCGTCACCGTGTTGTTCGAGCGGCTCAGCTTGACCCACAGGGGGCGCGTCGTCGTCTGCGCCGCGGCGGCCTGGGTGTCGATGACACCGTCGCCGTCGCTGTCGTAGCGCAGAGCCACCCAGTTGGGCTCGATCGCGAGGTGGGCGTATCCCAGCGACTTCGTGCTCACGCTGCGATCGGCCATCTTGGACAGGTCGTTGCGGACCGAGATGCCCGCCCGGTACCAGCCGGTGTTGCCACCCTCGAACTTGGTCGTGATCGATCCTCCGCTGGCAAGGACGTCGCTCTTGTACACCGTGGTGTACTCGTCGCCGCCCTCACCGATGTCGCGTCCCCTGTTCTGCAGGGCCAACGTTCCGCCGGTCTGGACGATCTGGTTCTCTGCATAGATCGACGGAGCGGCGGTCAGCAGACCGGAAGCGACCGACCCGCCGAGTGCCACCGACAGCGACTTGTACACGGTCTCGCGAGTGGTGCCGTCGACGTCCTGGCGGGTCATCGCCGCGTTGGCCGAGACAGTGCCACTCGTGACCGGGTCGGAGCCGGTGACGCGGTAGGTAGCGGTGGCCGTGACTCCCGGAGCGAGTGACGCGGGGGCGGAGGTGAGCTGCGTCAGGCTGACGCCGCCCGAACCGGTGACCTGGAGCGCGATGTCACTCAATGGAGACGATCCGAGGTTGGCCACGGTCGCGGTGATGATCTGCTCCCCCGCGCTGTTGCGAGAGATCGCGAGGTCCAGTCCGCGCGACTGGGGCACGAAGTCGCCCGCCCTGCGGTACTGGGCCTGGATGCCCGATTCAGCGATGACCTTTTGAGCAGCGAGCGGGAACTCGTTGATGCCGAGCTGCGATCGGTTGGTGATGCGGTTGTTGTAGTACTGCCCGCTCGCGTCGCACTTGGCAGAGTCCGCGCACCACGGGCCGGCGTTGATGCCGCCGCCCAGCCACCAGGTGCCGTCGATGGTGTTGTCACGCGTCGAGTTGCCGACGTTGTCCGACGGGGTGCCCTGATTCTCGACGAACCCGTTCGCGAACGCCTGGTAATAGGTGTTGTCCATGGCGTTGTTCTTCGCCGTCATGTACCGGGTGCCCTCGTCGAAGTAGAGCTTCGTGCCGTCACCACCGCGCAGGTAGTTGCTGTCCCAGCTACTGCCGGGCGCGGCGCCCAGGTGGTAGAGGACACCGCCGTCGTTGCCCTCCTTCTTGAAGTCCCACATCACGTTTCGCGCCACGTGGATGTTGCGCGCCTGCGTGGAGTTGTTCGCCGCGTACCGCGTGTTGAAGATGTACGTTCCGCGACCCTGGTAGGTGGAGTTGCCGCCCGCGTCGGGGACGCCCCAGCCCCAGCCGGTGTCGACCACGTCGTACGGACCGTCGGAGAGCTCGTTGTTGCTGATCTCCGCTCCGTCGATGTAGGTGGCCAGGACGGCGGAGGACTCGAAGTAGTCCTGACCCATCTTCTTGATGCGGTTGTTGCTGATGGTCACATTGCGGTTGGCGCGCACGTCGCTGCTCGGGCGCGCAGCCTCGTTCGACGTTCCACCCGCGACGATCGCGGACCCCGCGATGTCGTAGAAGGTGTTGCCGACGACCGAGACGTCCTGAGCGCCGAGGCCGACGCGGGATCCGTGGCCCTCGTCGTTCATTCCGATCCCGAGGCCCTTGGAGCCCAGGTGGGTGAACTCGTTGAGCGTGAACGACACTCCCTTCGCCGCCGACACCTGGACGGCCGCCGGGGTCTGCTGGAACATGTTGCGGTTTGCCTCGAACACCCGGCAATCGGTCGGGTACGCCCCCTGCTGGCAGGGCTGCTTCTGGTTGTTCGGGTTGTTCGCGTTCCACGTCGCGAGCTGCGAGCTGTTGAGCGGCATCGTCGGGTAGTCGCGGAGGCGCAGCAGTCGGCTCTGGTCACCCGAGGCGACGACGGAGTTGTCGTCGACGTAGCGGTAGGTGCCCGACGAGTCCTTGAAGATGATCCGGACGAGGGGCGCCTGGTTGTTCGACGGGTCGAAGGTGCGCTGGTCCGTCGTCGGGAGGTCCTTGGTCGTCGGGTCCGTCAACGCGTAGAGGTAGCCGCGGACGACCGCCCCGTTCTGCTGGCTCGCGTAACCCTCGTCGCCGTTGGCGCTCGTCTCGCTGGAGTATTGGAACGACAGTCCGCTGAATGCGAGGTTCGTCACCTGTGACGATGCGGAGTCGCCACTGATCTGCACGAGCGACTCGACCTGAGGGGCGACGATGGAGATGTTGTTGGGGTTCGCACCTTGCGCGGGCTTGTAGAACAGCTTCTTCGCGTCGGTGTCGTAGAACCACTCGTTGTCCTCGTCCACGAACGCGAGCGCGTTACGGAGCGAGAAAGCCGGGGAGTGCAGGGGCTTGTTGATCGTGTCCCACCCCCACGTGTTGTTGTCCCACGACGGCTGACGCATCGTGACGACATTGTTCGAGATCGACGAGAACGGCGCGAAGCGGTCCGTGAACGAGGCACGGCTGCGCAGCTCGACGCGCTTCTGCTGCGACGCCGACAACGCCTTCAACTTCGTCCAGGCATTACCGACCTGACCCGACGAGACGTACCCCGAATCGACCGTGAAGCCGGAGCGGGAGAAGCTGAACTTGCCGTAGTCGACCCACATCCGTGACCGGAGCGCCTGGGTGCCGTTGACGTACAGCTGACGGAAGTCGATAGCCGAATCCAGCGGCGCCTCCCAGATACCGTCGCCATCCGAATCGGTCCAGCCTGTGACGATCTTGCCGCCGGAGATGACCGGTCTGGCGCCGTCTGCGGCTTTCCACGTCACGGAGTTGCCGTTGTGTCCGCCATCGGCGGTACCGAACTTGATCGGCTGCGTCACTGTGTACGTCCCGTCGGCGAGCACGACGTCGACGTTGTTGGTGGCGTTGGCGTCGCGCACAGCCTGCTGAGCACGCGCCAGTGTCTTGAAGGCTGCGCCGCTACTGGTGCCACTGGCGGAGTCGTTTCCGTTTGGTGCGACGTAGAGGGTGGTGGTGCCCGCAGCCGAAGCTGGTCCCGCAAAGGTCAGGCTCGCCGCAACAAGAGCCACCGATATGGCTATTGCTGAGGCTAGGCGTGGCATGTCTCGCTTCACATCGACTCCTCAATGAGTACTGGTCGTCCTCGGTGACGATCGGTCAACAACGTAATACGTATGTTGAGCTGAGTGAACAGAAAACGAAAAAAATCGCAAAATCGTCTGGACACGGCCGCGGCGAGTTGCGGCCCGTCGTCCGACGACAGCCGCGCGCCAGAGGCAGAAGTCATACATAATATGAAAGCGAGCCGCCCGCGGTCAGCAACGGTGGCTCATTACCTCTGAGGAGTTCCCATGCGCGCTGCTGCGTACACCGGAGACGGAGTCGTCTCGATCACCGACGGCACCCCCGTCGAGCCCGGCCCGAACGACGTTGTCATCGACGTCGCCTTCGTGGGGGTGTGCGGCACCGACCTGCACATCATCCATGGCTCGATGGACGCGCGCGTGTCGCGTCCCCTCGTCTTCGGCCACGAGATGAGCGGGACGATCCGACGGCTCGGCTCCGACGTCACGGGCTGGTCGGTGGGCGACAGCGTCACCGTCATGCCGTTGGACTGGGACGACACGTGCCCCGCGTGTCGCAACGGTAACCAGCACATCTGCCAGAACCTCGACTTCATCGGCATCGACTCCCCCGGCGCCCTGCAGCAGACGTGGACCGTCCCGGCATCCACCCTCGTGCCCCTTCCCTCGAGCTTGTCGCTGCGCACAGCGGCTCTGATCGAACCCGTGGCCGTAGCCGTGCACGACGTGCGCCGCTCCGAGCTGCGCGCCGGCGACCGCGCCGTGATCATTGGCGGCGGTCCCATCGGCGTTCTCATCGCCTCGGTCGCACGTCAGGCCGGCGCCGAGGTGGCGGTGCTCGAACTCGACCCCGCCCGCCGCGAACTCATCGAGCGCCTCGGCTTCTGCACCCTCGACCCCACCGCCGTCGACGCCGTAGCCTGGGTCGAGGAGTGGTCTCGAGGCGCTGGTGCCGACGTGGTCTTCGAGGTGTCGGGCGCCGCCGCCGCGGTCCGCTCCGCCACGGCCCTCGCGCGCGTGCGAGGAACGATCGTCATCGTCGCCATCCACGCCACCCCGCGCGAGGTGGACCTACAGCGGGTCTTCTGGCGAGAGCTGCGCCTCCTCGGTGCCCGGGTGTACCAGCGCATCGATTTCGAGCGCGCCATCGAACTCCTCGACGCGGATGCCATCGATGCCGAGGCCGTCATCACTTCCGTGTACCCGCTCACCGAGGTGACCGCGGCGCTGGAAGAACTCCGCAGCGGCGCGGCGCTGAAGGTCCTGATCGACGTGCAGGCCGACGCATGAGCGCGTCGCCGTTCGACCTGACCGGTCGCACCGCGGTCGTCACCGGCGCGTCGCGCGGGATCGGCCTCGGCATGGCCGAGGCCCTCGCCGCCGCCGGTGCAGACATCGTCGCCGTGGCATCCTCGCCCCTGCCCGAGGGCAGCGCCGTCGAGCGCGCCGTCGTCGCGCACGGGCGCCGCTTCGTCGGACGTCATGCCGACTTCGCCGACCTCGACGCCGTCGCCGCCCTCGGCGACGATCTCGCGGGACTCCGCGTCGACATCCTGGTGAACAACGCCGGCACGATCGAGCGTGCCCCCGCCATCGAGCACCCGCTCGAATCGTGGAAGCGCGTCATCGACGTCGACCTCACGAGCCATTTCGTGATCACGCAGAAGCTCGTCGCTCCCATGCTCGAGCGGCGCGACGGCCGTGTCATCTTCACGGCGAGCCTGTTGAGCTTCCAGGGCGGCATCACCGTTCCCGGCTACGCCGCGGCCAAGTCGGGCATCGCCGGCCTCACGCGAGCCCTCAGCAACGAGTGGATCGGCCAGGGCGTCACCGTCAATGCAATCGCTCCGGGCTACATCGCCACCGACAACACACAGGCGCTGCAAGACGACCCCGACCGCTCGCGCAGCATCCTTGAGCGCATCCCCGCAGGCCGGTGGGGGCGCGCCGAGGATCTGGGCGGGGCCACGGTGTTCCTCGCATCGACTGCCGCGGCGTACGTGTCGGGCATCGTCTTGCCCGTCGACGGCGGATGGCTCGCGCGATGACCGTGTCGCTCGACGGTGTCGGCATCGTCCCGGTGCTCACGGCCCCGACCGTCTCAGCCGCACTGGTCGCTGGGCGCGCTCTCGCGCGCGGCGGCGTCACGTGCGTCGAGATGACGCTGCGCACCGCGGCCGGGCTGGAGTCGCTCGGCGCCCTCGCGCGAGCGACCGACCTGCTCGTCGGCGCGGGCACGGTGCTCTCCCGTCACCAAGTCGAGGCGGTCGCGGCCGCCGGCGCCCGCTTCGTGGTGAGTCCCGGGTTCGACGAAGACGTCGTGGATGCCACGCGCTCCGCGAGCATGGTGCCGCTGCCGGGGGTGGCCACAGCGACGGAGGTGCAGCGCGCGGTCGCCGCCGGCGTCGATACGCTCAAGTTCTTTCCGGCGGACCGCCTCGGCGGTCTGGACACCATCCGTGCCCTCGCGGCGCCCTTCACAGGAGTGCGGTTCGTGCCGAGCGGTGGTGTCAGCGACCGCAACGCCGCCGAGTACCTGACACACCCCGCCATCGCGGCGGTCAGCGGTTCGTGGATCGTGCCGAACGACGCCGTCGCGGCAGAAGACGGCGACCGCATCGAGCGCCTCACGGCTGCTGCAGTCGCCGCCCTTGCGGCATCCGGTCTCCCGGCGCCCCGCCGCGTCGCCTGACCCGTCAGAGACCGTAGACGCGCGCCGCCGTTCCGCCGAGGACGGCGGCGCGTTCTGTGTCACCGAGGGAGGCCAGCGCGTCGGTGACCGCGCTCCACGCGCGGGCGTAGCCACCGGCCAGCAACACGACCGGCCAGTCTCCGCCGTACAGCAGGCGGTCAGGGCCGAAGAGCTCCAGCGCATCGTCGATGAAGGGCCTGACCTGTGCCGGCGACCATGCGTCAAGCGGACCGACAGCCGATGAGAGCCCCGACACCTTCGCGGTGCTGGTCGGATCGGCGGCGATGTCGGCGAGCACGGCCCGCCACTCGCGGCGAGCGTCGTCAGTGCCGCCAATCGGCGGCTTGCCGAGATGATCGACGACGACCCGCAGGCCCGTCGTGGCATCCATCAGGGCGACCACGTCAACGAGCTCGCCGTGCGCCGAGGTGACGACGTCGAGGGGAATGCCCGCGGCGGCGACGGCCGCGACATTCGCGCGTTGATGCTCACCGAGAATCCACCCC
>JAKOMY010000366.1 GCA_022702225.1 Microbacteriaceae bacterium
CGCAGTGTGGTCTCGTGGCTTTGGACTTCACCGCGATCGACTTCGAGACGGCGAACTCCAGTGGTGCGTCGGCGTGCGCGGTGGGTCTTGCCCGTGTCCGCGACGGCCGTGTCGTCGCAACCGCGGCCTGGCTGATAAAGCCTCCCGCCGGTCACGACCACTTCGCCCCGATCAACGTCGGGATCCACGGCATTCAGCCCTCCGACGTGGTGAACGCCCCCGACTGGTCGGCGCAGCTCGAGCGTCTGACCGCTTTCGCGGGAGCCGACGTCCTGGTCGCGCACAACGCAGGCTTCGACATGTCGGTGCTGCGTCGCGCGTGCGCCGCGACCGGCGACGAGTGCCCGCCGTACCGCTACATGTGCAGTGTGCAGATGTCTCGCAAGACGTACACGCTCGATTCGTACCGCCTTCCGCTTGTCGCCGCCGAGGCGGGCTGCTCCCCCTTCGCGCACCACGATGCTCTCGCCGACGCCGTCGCCTGTGCCGAGATCACGATCGACTGCGCCCGCCGAGCGGGCGTCGATGACGTGCACGCCCTGGCCGCGCATCTGGGCGTGCGGGTCTCGCAGATCGTCGCCGAGCCCGCCGAGCGGGCGGTCGCCTAACCCCCATCGGACAGTCTCTCCGGCGATGTCGGAGGTCTGGTGCAAGCTGACCCCATGGATGCCATCGCTCTCGTCTTCGCGATCCTCGCCCTCGCCGTCGGCGTCGTCGGCGGGTGGTTCGTGGGTTCCTCGCGCACCGCCGCCCGCCACGCCGTCGGCGAGCAGGCCCTGGGCGCACGGGTGGCCGCGGCCGAGACCGCGCGCGACGGCGTGCAGGCGCAGCTCGACCACCAGATCTCGCTGTACCGCGAGCTCGTGGGTCAATCGCGCGCCGACCAAGCGGCCCGCGAAGAGCGCGAGCGCCGGGAGCAGACCGTGCTGCGCGCGCTCGACCCGGTACGCGAGACGCTCGACGCCATGCAGCGCAAGGTCGACGGCCTCGAGCGCGACCGGGTCGAGCAGTACTCCGCCCTCGGCGAGCAGCTACGGCTGTCCCGCGAAGCCGACGAGGCCCTTCGCGCGACCACCGAGTCGCTCGCCTCAGCCATGCGCTCCGAAACCACGCGAGGCGTCTGGGGCGAGACCCAGCTGCGCCGGGTCGTCGAGGCCGCCGGGCTCACGCGCTACGTCGACTTCGACCTGCAGACGGCGATCTCGAGCGACGCCGGTGCTGGTCGCCCCGACATGGTGGTGCGCCTCCCCGGAGGCAAGTCCCTGGCGGTGGATGCCAAGGCCCCCCTCGACGCGTACCTGCAGGCGAGCGCGATTGCGGTGACGGCGCACGGCGACGAGGGGGCCCGTCGTGCGGCGCTTCTCGCCAAGCACGCGAGAGCGGTGCGCGCGCACGTCGATGCTCTGGCGAAGAAGGCGTACTGGGCGGGCCTCACCACGAGCCCGGAGTTCGTCGTGTGTTTCCTCCCGAGCGAGTCGCTGCTCGCGTCGGCCCTCGACGAAGACCCGACCCTGCTCGACTACGCCTTCACGCGACGTGTGGCTCTCGCCTCCCCCGTCAACCTGTGGGCGGTGCTCAAGACCGTCGCGTTCACCTGGACCCAGCAGGACGTCTCCGACGAAGCCCGGACGCTCTTCGCGCTGGGCACGGAGCTGTACGAACGCGTCGGAAAGCTCGCCGAGCACGCGAACGACCTGCGACGGGCGATCGAGAAGACCGTCGACAGCTACAACCGGTTCGCCGGATCGTTGGAGTCGCGGGTACTCGTGACGGCGCGCAAGTTTCCCGGTATCGACGAGACGAAGCTCGACGCGGTTTCCGCGCCCGCCGCTCTCGAAGCGGCACCGCGTCGGTGGACGGCGCCCGAGATGATCGAGATGGGGGACGGCGACGCTCCACGGGAAGACACCGCGGGCGACCAGGCCACGGCGCACGCCGATGTGGGAGCCATTCGCGAGCGGGCGGGTCTCTTCGACGACGAGTCGTAGAGGGTCACGCGCCCATCGCCGCGTTCACAGGAGCGAGCGGAACGACGGCGGTGCGGCTCAGGCGCCGCCGGGAACCCAGCTCAGCAGGCTGACCACGGCGGTCGAAACGGCGACGAACGCACCGACCATCCACCACGCGCTGACCTCGTGACCCTCGTCGCGACGCACGCGCAACAGCACGTCCGGTCGCCGCGCGGGATCGACCGCGCTGGCGATGACCGCCTGTGCACCTGTCTGAGGTGCGGTGTGATTCGTCGGAGCTGCCATGGACGATCCCCCTTCGGGTCTCGGAAGAACACAGCGTCGCCGTTGACACTGCGTTCGATTCTGCCAGACACGGCCTCCGGGGCCGGTCACGCTTGCGTCACGACACGCCCGGCTGTATCTGCACATCGCGGGACTCTCGGCACGTCGCCGGTTCCCCCGGGCTCCGGACCGTGCTCGAACGCCGGGCCCCGCCCCACCGCCGGGACGGCATTCCGCTGACAAAACAGTTGCGACATGCAACCGATCTGTCAGCGAGCGACGTCAGCGCCGAAGCGTCAGCCCGGACGTCACAGCCACTTCGACGTCAGGTGCTCCGACGAGATGCGACGAAGCGTTCCCGAGGCGCCACGCAGCACGACGCTCTCGGTGTACAGGAAGTCCCCCTCGCGACGCACACCCTGCACGAGCTGGCCGTCGGTGACGCCCGTCGCGACGAAGATCGTGTTCTTGCCCTTCACCAGACCATCGGCCTCGTAGACCTCGCCGTCGACCTGGAGACCGGCATCCCGGCCCTTCTCCTTCTCGTCGTCGTTGCGCGGGGCCAGGACGCCCTGGATGTGGCCGCCCAGAGCCTTGATCGCGCACGCGGTCACGATGCCCTCGGGGCTGCCGCCGATGCCGACGCACATGTCGGTGCGGGCGTTGTGGCGGGCGGCGTTGATGCCGCCGGCGACGTCACCGTCGCTCATGAGCCGCGTGCCGGCCCCGGCTTCGCGGATCTCGGCGATGAGCTTCTCGTGCCGCGGACGGTTCAACACCGACACCACGATCTCGTCGACGGGCTTGCCGAGCGCCTTCGCCAGGAGGCGGATGTTCTCGGCAATGGGGAGTCGGATATCGACGACGCCGACTCCGGCCGGGCCCGTGACGAGCTTGTCCATGTAGAAGACGCTCGATGCGTCGAGCATCGTGCCCTGATCCGAGACGGCGATGACCGAGAGGGCGTTCTGGCGCCCCGCGGCGGTCAGCGACGTGCCGTCGATCGGGTCGACGGCCACATCGCACTGGGGTCCGCGGCCGCTGCCGACCCGCTCACCGTTGTAGAGCATGGGCGCGTTGTCCTTCTCGCCCTCACCGATCACGATCGTTCCGTCGAAGTTGACCGTGCTGAAGAACGCGCGCATCGCGTCGACGGCCGCTCCGTCAGCGGCTTCCTTGTCGCCCCGGCCGATGAACGGGACCGCACGGATGGACGCCGCCTCGGTCGCTCTCACCAGCTCGAGCGCCAGGTTGCGGTCGGGGTGCAAAGGACTCATGTCGGCAGTCAGGCTCACCATGCGGCCACTGTATCCAGCAAAGCGTGGACAATCGCCGGATTTGACCGGATGTGCAACGAAGGAATCACGGTTCTTAACGGTTCGGCAGAAGTGTCCTCTTCCTGCCGTGCCCGCCGCGTCACGATCCGGTGGCTTCGCTAGAGTGACGGTGTCCCGACAACACCAAGGAGCACCTCCATGCCCGTCGCTTCCCCTGAGCAGTACGCCGACATGCTGGACCGCGCGAAGGCCGGCGGCTTCGCGTATCCCGCGATCAACGTCTCGAGCTCGCAGACCATCAACTCCGTGCTCCAGGGCCTGACCGAGGCCGGCTCCGACGGCATCCTGCAGGTCACGACGGGCGGTGCCGACTACTTCGCAGGCCACACCGTCAAGGCCCGCGCCACCGGAGCTCTCGCATTCGCCAAGTACGTGACCGAGGTCGCGAAGAACTACCCCATCACGGTCGCCCTCCACACCGACCACTGCCCCAAGGACGCCCTGCCCGGCTTCGTCCTGCCGCTGCTCGAAGCCTCTGAGGAAGAGGTCAAGGCCGGCCGCAACCCGATCTTCCAGTCGCACATGTGGGACGGCTCGGCCGTTCCTCTCGACGAGAACATCGACATCGCGGCGGAGCTCCTCCCCCGCATGAAGAACATCAACGCCATCCTCGAGATCGAGGTCGGCGTCGTCGGCGGCGAAGAAGACGGCGTGCAGCACGAGGGCTCGAACGAGGCTCTCTACACGACCGTCGCTGACGTGTCCAAGGCCGTCGAGCGCCTCGGTCTCGGCGAGAACGGTCGTTACATCTCGGCCCTCACCTTCGGCAACGTGCACGGTGTGTACAAGCCCGGTGGCGTCAAGCTCCGCCCCGAGCTGCTCGGTGAGATCCAGGAGGGCATCGCCGCCAAGTTCGGCACCGGCGCCAAGCCCCTCGACCTCGTGTTCCACGGCGGCAGCGGCTCGACCGACGAAGAGATCGCCCTCGCGGTCGCCAACGGCGTCGTGAAGATGAACATCGACACCGACACCCAGTACGCCTTCACGCGCTCGATCGCGGGCTACATGTTCTCGAACTACGAGGGCGTGCTCAAGCTCGACGGAGAGGTCGGCAACAAGAAGCTCTACGACCCCCGCGCCTGGGGCAAGGTCGCCGAGTCGGCGATGGCCGTCCGCGTGGTCGAGGCCACGAAGCAGCTCGGCTCGTACGGCCAGTCCCAGCACTGACCGAACACGTCTGCGCGAACGCCCCGGCTCGAGCCGGGGCGTTCGTCGTTTCCGGATGCCGAGCCCCGGGCCGGGCGTTTCGGTCCGGCGAAAAAGCATCTCGCTGACGATCCGGCGTCAGGCTGCAACCGAACTGTCAGCGAAATGCCGTCTCGGCGCGCCGACCACCCGTGAGACGACGCGGCTCAGCTCCGGTACACCTCGAGCACGGTGGGCGCCCCCTCGGGCGAGGACAGCACCTCGATGGCATCCCCCGCTCGCACGTCGCCCGCGCGACGGACCCGCAGGTACGCGCCGAGCCGCCCCTCGTCGGAGAAGCGCTTCACCCAGCCCCGCGCCGTCGAGCCGCCGACCCATCGCGCGAAGGTCGCGCACGGGGTGCGGGGCATCGTGACCTCGACCTCGACGGTGTCGCCGATGCGCCAGATCTCGCCGACACGCGCACCATTGACGTCGAGTCCCGCGATGCGCAGGTTCTCGCCGAACCAGCCGGGATGCAGCTCGCGATCCAGCTCACGCTCCCAGAACGTCGCGTCTTCCTCGGTGTAGGCGTAGACCGCCTTGTCCGGCCCGCCGTGGTGCTTTCGACTCGCCTGCACGTCGGAGCGGATGCCGAGCTTGCCGACGCGCACGCTCCCCTCGATGGCGCGCTTGTCGATCGCCGTCACCCCGACGGATCCGGAATCCGGGTGCAGGCTGTGGACGGCGCAGACGGCAACGAGGTGAGGCATGGATCGATGCTAGATCGTCGGAGGACGACGGGCAGACGAGCGGGTCACTCGAACTCCCGCCGCATCACGACGGTGTCGCCGTCGAGCGATCGGATCTCGACCGCACCGATGTTGGAGGCGGAGAGGTCGGTGCCGGCGCTCAGCTCGGTGGTCGAGCCCGGGTCGGCGCGCCAGGTCGAGAGCACGCTCGTCGTGCCCGAGTCGTCGGTGATCGCGAGAGCGTAGGGCCAGCCGCCCGGAGGGGCGTCGAGCACCTGCCCCGTGTACTGGCAGACGAGGTCGATGCGAGTGCCCCAGGGCGCCGACGTGAGCTTGACCGAGGCTTCGAGTGGCGCGCCGGCCACGTCGTCGAGGGCATAGACCGTCCCCGAGGACTGCTGCACCGCACTGTTCACGGCGAAGACGCTCGGCACCGCGACGGCGACCAGGGCGATGGATGCCGCGAGCGTCCACACTGCCACGCGGCGCGTGCGACGACGTCGGGCGGCCTCGACGACGCGTCCCCGCAGAGCCGGGTCGGGTGAGGCCAGCGGAATAGGTCCGGTCGTCGCGCTGAGCGCTCGAGCCCGTTCGGGGGAAAGCCGGGAAAGAAGGCCCGCGGTGGGAGCGAGCTCGGCCACAGACGCGCGGCATTCGGCGCACATCGCCAGGTGAGCCTCGAATTCGGCGCGGTCCGAGGCACACAGGGCCCCCAACACGTAGGCGCCGTCTGACATAGACAGGCGATCGTGTTCGTCGTTCATCGGGTCACCCCCCTCTCCTGCAGCGCGAGCCGCAATGCCCGCACCGCGTAATGCAGTCGCGATTTGACGGTTCCGGCCGGGATGCCGAGCTCCTCGGCGGCCTGAGCGACGCTGCGCCCACCGTAGTAAGCGCTGACGATGACGGCGCGGTGGTCGGGAGTCAGGGTGGCGAGCGCCTCTTCCACGAGGAGGGCGTCGAACATCGCGTCGGTGTCGTCGTCGCGGACCACCTCGGGCAGTTCGTCGACCGGATGCTCGTGCCGACGCCGCGCGCTTCGCGCTTCGTCGATGACGAGGTTGCGGGCGACGGTGTACATCCACGACCGCAGCTTCGCGGGATCGTCGCTCATCACCCGAGGCGTCCGCCAGGCGCGCAGCAGCGTCTCTTGTACGACATCGTCGGCTCCCGCGTGATCACCGGTGAGGCTCACGACGTAGCGCCAGACGGGGGTCGCGTGCGCGTCGTACAGCGCGGTCAGCTGCGCGTGTTCGTCTCGCACCGCGGCATCCCCTCTCCCTCTTCTTCTAGGAACACGGGATGCCGCGCAGAACGGTTCAGTTCGAGACGCTGCCCATGACGGCCGACAAGAACTGCGGATCACTCGCCATGCCGACCAGAGACAGGACGGCGGCGATGACCGTGCTGACCAGCGCCCCGACGATGGGGATCCAGAACGAGATACGCCCGCGCTTCATGGACCGCCAGGTGAACATCGCCGTGAGCAGCCACCCGATGCCGGTGACGGCCGCGGCCGCGGCACCCCAGAGATATCCGGCCGTGAGGTTCGTGAACGTCGCATCGACCCGGAAGACCCGGGCGAAGTTGTTCGCGTACTCGGGGAAGTTGAGCAGCTGGATGATGCTGGTGACGACCGAGAACAGACCGTAGATGAGCAGGCCGAACGTCACGATCCGGTCGATCTGGCCCCCGCGGGTAGTGGGGGCGGGCATCGGCGAGGACTTCGCCGCGGCACGCTGTTCGACGACCGGTTCCGGCTGCGGGGCTACGCCGGCCTCGAGGGCCTCGGTCACCTCGGGACGCCGGATGCGCGCGCGCTGCTCTTCGGGGGTGGCGTATTCGCCGTACTGCGGACGAGGGCGGGCCTCGTCGGCCGGAGTGCGCGGCTCGGCGTCGCTCACGCGCGCCCCCGGCCGCCCAGCGCGCGCTCGTCGCGCTTGCCGCTGGAATCCTGTCGCAGCTCCTTGGGGAGCGAGAAGATGAGGTCTTCCTCGGCGGTGCGCACCTCTTCGATGTCGCGGTAGCCCGCTCCCGCGAGCTCGTCGAGCACCTCGGTCACCAGGACCTCGGGGACCGAGGCGCCGCTGGTGACGCCGACCGTCTCGACTCCCTCGAGCCACTCCTGCTTGACCTCGTCGACGTAGTCGACACGGTAGGCGGCCTTGGCGCCGTGCTCGAGGGCGACCTCGACCAGCCGGACGCTGTTGGAGCTGTTCGCCGAACCCACCACGATGACGAGGTCCGCACCGACGGCGACCTTCTTGATCGCGACCTGCCGGTTCTGAGTGGCGTAGCAGATGTCGTCGGAGGGCGGATCCTGCAGCTGCGGGAAGCGCTCGCGCAGGCGCCGCACGGTCTCCATCGTCTCGTCGACAGACAGCGTGGTCTGCGAGAGCCACACCACCTTCGAGGGGTCGCGCACCTCGATGGTGTCGGCGTGGTCGGGAGAGTTCACCACCGTCACGTGCTCGGGGGCCTCGCCGGCCGTGCCCTCGACCTCTTCATGCCCCTCGTGACCGATCAGCAGGATCTCGAAGTCGTCACGGGCGAAGCGCACGGCCTCGCGGTGCACCTTGGTCACGAGCGGGCACGTCGCATCGATCGCCTGCAGGCCCCGGTCGGATGCCGCGGACACGACGGCCGGCGACACACCGTGGGCACTGAACACGACGTGGGCGCCCGAGGGAACCTCGTCGACCTCTTCGACGAAGATCGCACCCTTCTTCTCGAGTTCGGTCACGACGTGGATGTTGTGCACGATCTGCTTGCGCACGTAGACCGGGGCGCCGTAACGCTCGAGGGCCTTCTCGACGGCGATGACCGCGCGGTCGACACCGGCGCAGTAGCCTCGGGGCGCCGCCAGCAGCACCTTCTTCTGGCCCTTCACGGGGATATCCTGGAGCCGCCCGCGTCGACCCGGGATACGGGGAACGGGCAGGTGGACGGCAGGTGAGCTCACCCCTCGATTCTACCGGGACGCCCCTGAACACCGGCCGAACCGCCCCCCTCGACCCTCCGGAGACCATGACTTCGTTTCAGCCCGAGACCATCGCGGGCCAGGCCCCGCCCGCCGACAGCGTGCACCCCCGCGACTCGAGCACCGACGCCCCCACGTCGGTGTCGCGACTGAACGACACGATCCGCGGCTTCATCGAGCGCTGGGGCTCGGTCTGGGTCGAGGGCGAGATCACCTCGTTCAACCGCCGCGGCGGCAACGTCTTCGGGCGCCTCAAAGACCTCGGCACCGAGTCGACGGTCGCTTTCCGCATCTGGTCGAGCACCCTCAACCGCTTGCCGAAAGACCTGAAGGTGGGCGACCACGTCGTCGCGTGCGTGAAGGCCGACTACTTCCCCCGCACCGGCGACTTCTCGTTCGCGATCTCGGCGATGCGGCACGTGGGGCTCGGAGAACAGCTCGAGCGCTTGGAGCGCCTCCGTGTCCAGCTGCGCTCCGAGGGCCTGTTCGACCCGGTGCGCAAGAAGAAGCTGCCGTTCCTCCCCCACTGCATCGGTCTCATCACGGGCGAGAACTCCGACGCCGAGAAGGACGTCCACCGAAACGCCGAGCTCCGCTGGCCTCGCGTGCGCTTTCGCACCCAGCACGCCGCCGTCCAGGGCGACCGGTGCGTCCCCGAGACCCTCGCGGCCCTGAAGATCCTGGATGCCGACCCCGAGGTCGACGTGATCGTGATCGCTCGCGGCGGCGGAGACCCGCAAACGCTGCTCGGTTTCAGCGACGAGCGCTTGCTGCGCGCGGTGGCCGCGGCATCCACTCCCGTCGTCAGCGCCATCGGGCACGAGAACGACCGGCCGCTCCTCGACGAGGTCGCGGACGTGCGCGCCTCGACGCCCACCGACGCCGCCAAGCGCGTGGTGCCCGACGTGAGCGAGCAGCGGGCGCTCGTCTCGCAGCTGCGGGCCCGGCTCACGGGGCGTCTCACCCAACGCGTGCTGCACGACATCGCGCAGCTCGAGCAGATTCGTTCGCGACCGGCCCTGCGCACTCCCCATTCCATGCTCACCTCCCGCGCCCAGGAGCTGTGGATGCTCTCGAACCGCGGGCGCGACATCGTCGACCGCCGCATCGAGGCCGAGCGGCGGCGCACGAGCGAACTGGGCGCGGGGTTGCGCGCGCTCTCGCCGCTGGCGACGCTCGCCCGCGGCTACGCAATCGCCCAGCTGCCCGACGGCTCGGTCCTGCGCGACGCGGCCCAGGCACCCGCCGGCACCGCCCTGCGACTCACGATCGAAGAAGGAACGCTGACCGCCCGCTCGGAGGGCGGCATCCCCGACGCCGTCGCCCACGGAGCCGCGACCCGCAGCCGTGAGAGCGCGGAGCCGGCCGAATCCTCGGCATCCGTCGATCGTCCGCTCGACGACGAGGCACCCGGCGACGGGGTGTCGGCGGGGCGCGCCTAGAATGGATGCCATGACCGCGACGACCCCCGGCCCCGCCGTCGACGTCGCGAACCTGTCGTTCGAGCAGGCCCGCGACGAACTCGTGCGCGTGGTCGCCGAGCTCGAGCAGGGCGCCCCGACCCTCGAAGAGTCGCTCGCACTGTGGGAACGCGGCGAGAAGCTCTACGCCCGCTGCGAGGAATGGCTGCTCGGCGCGAAGCGTCGCCTCGACGCCGCCCGCGGCGAGGGTGACGACTGATGGCTCGCGTCGTCGCCCACCTCGGCCGACCCGAGACCCCGCAAGAGGCGGCCGACCGCAAGGCCGAGTCCTCGCGTCGGTACCGCTCCAGCAAGACCTTCCGCAACCTCATCGCCGCGCTCATCGTCACCGTCGGCGTCGTGCTGATCGTGGTCGCGGCCGTCCCTCGCGGCGAGCCGGCCCCCCGCCCCGAGATCGACGTCCCGGCCCTCGCGTCCGAGATGCAGCGCGACCTGGGTCGACCGGTCCTCTCCCCCTCCCTCGGCGACGGGTGGCGCGTCAACCAGGCGAGCACCGAGGGCGTCGGTGGCACCGAGGCGTGGACCATGGTCTACGTTCGCTCGGGCGAGAGCGGTTTCCTCCGCGTCGCGCAGGGTTTCGAGGCCGACGAGACGTGGGTCGCTCAGGTGCTCGACGGCACCCGTAGCACCGAGACCACCGAGATCGACGGCATCACGTGGAACGTGTACCGCCCGTCGAATCCCTCCGGCACCGGGAACATCGACTATGCCCTCGCCACCCCGGCCGGGCCCGACTACGTTCTCGTCTACGGCGACGCCGCCCCCGAGACCGCAGCGTTGGCGGCCTCGTCGGTCACGTCGCAGATCGAGCAGTTGAGAGAGATCCCGTGAGCGAGCGCATGACTCCCCGTCAGGTCTGGCAGCAGATGGTGGAGGGCAACGAGCGCTTCGTCTCCGGCGCCCCCGCGCACCCGCGCCAAGACGTCGAACGTCGCACCGAGCTCGCGAGCTCGCAGCACCCGACGGCCGCACTCTTCGGGTGCTCCGACTCGCGCCTCGCGGCCGAGATCATCTTCGACGAGGGTCTCGGTGACCTCTTCGTCGTGCGAAACGCCGGTCAGGTCATCTCCGACTCGGTGATCGGCAGCCTCGAGTACGCCGTGGGCGTGCTGGAGGTTCCCCTCATCGTGGTGCTCGCGCACGACGCCTGCGGGGCGGTGGGCGCGGCCATCGAGAGCACGGGCGTCGACGCCCCGACCCTCCCCGCTTACATCTGGCGGCAGATCGCGCCCATCGTCCCGGCCGTCCGCCGCGTCCAGCGAGCCTCCGCCGTGGACGGCCACCTCCCCGACGTCGTCGACCCAGAACTCGTGGGCCGCGAGCACCTCCGTCACACGGTGGGCGAGTTGCTGCGCGCGTCCGAGCTGATCAGCGAAGCCGTGGCCGAGGGTCGTACCGCCGTCGTCGGCGCCAACTACCGCCTCGATGAGGGCGAAGCCTTCCCCGTCGTCATCGTGGGCGATGTCGACGACCCCCGCGTCGACGACCCTCGGGTCGAAGACGCCCGCATCTGACAACCGAACGAACGACCCGGAGGAACGACGACGTGACCGACATCGAGTACCGCATCGAACACGACACCATGGGTGAGGTGCGGGTACCCAAGGACGCCCTCTACGCCGCGCAGACGCAGCGCGCGGTCGAGAACTTCCCCATCTCGGGCTCGGGCCTCGAGTCGACGCAGATCGCCGCCCTCGCGCGCATCAAGAAGGCCGCCGCCCTCGCCAACAAAGAGCTCGGCACCCTCGACGGAGACATCGCGGACGCCATCGCCCAGGCCGCCGACGAGGTCATCACCGGCACGCACGACGCACATTTCCCGGTCGACACCTACCAGACCGGCAGCGGAACCTCCTCGAACATGAACATGAACGAGGTGCTCGCGACGCTGGCCACCCGTATCCTCGGCGACACGGTCCACCCCAACGACCACGTCAACGCCTCGCAGTCGTCGAACGACGTCTTCCCCACCTCGGTGCACATCGCCGTCACCCAGGCGCTCATCACCGACCTCATCCCGGCGCTCCAGCACCTCTCGGCGGCCCTCGAGACCAAGGCCGAGGCGTGGAAGGGCATCGTGAAGTCGGGCCGCACCCACCTCATGGACGCCACCCCCGTCACCCTCGGCCAGGAGTTCGGCGGCTACGCCCGCCAGATGCGCCTCGGCATCGAACGCGTCGAGGCCGTGCTCCCCCGCGTCGGCGAAGTCCCCCTCGGCGGCACGGCGGTCGGCACCGGCATCAACACGCCCCTCGGCTTCCCGCAGAAGGTCATCGAGCTGCTCGCGGCCGAGACCCAGCTGCCCATCACCGAGGCCGAGGACCACTTCGAGGCCCAGGCGAACCGCGACGGTCTCGTCGAGGCATCCGGCGCCCTCCGCACGATCGCGGTCTCGCTGACCAAGATCAACAACGACATCCGCTGGATGGGCTCCGGCCCCAACACCGGTCTGGGCGAGCTGCACATCCCCGACCTGCAGCCGGGCTCCTCGATCATGCCCGGCAAGGTCAACCCGGTCGTCCCCGAGGCGACGCTCATGGTGTGCGCGCGGGTCATCGGCAACGACGCGACCGTCGCATGGGCGGGCGCCTCGGGCTCGTTCGAGCTCAACGTCGCCATCCCGGTGATGGGCACCGCGCTCCTGGAGTCCATCCGTCTGCTCTCGAACGCCATGCGGGTCCTCGCCGACAAGACCATCGACGGTCTCGAGGCCAACGTCGCGCGCGCCGAGGCGTTCGCGGGCATGTCCCCCTCGATCGTCACCCCGCTGAACAAGGTCATCGGTTACGAGGCCGCGGCGAAGATCGCGAAGCACGCGGTCGCCAAGGGCATCACGGTACGCGAGGCGGTCGTCGACCTCGGCTACGTCGAGCGCGGCGAGATCACCGAAGAGGTTCTCGACGCCAAACTCGACCTGCTGTCGATGACCCACCCGGGCTGATCACCCCCACCCGCACAACCACGACGCCGAGGCGCGCCATAATCAGAGGATGAGCCGCACGACGAGACCCGTCTCGACGCGCGTGCGCTTCCTCGGCGCGATCCTCGGCGTCGTGCTGCTCGGCATGATCATCGCCGGCGGCGTGACGTTCCTCGTGCAGAGCGAGCGCGTCGTGGCCAACGCCGAGCGCCAGCTCGACGGGTTCGTCTCGACCCTGTCGACGAGCAGCCAGGATGCCGCCACGCTCGTCGCCGCGGCCGTTCCCGGCCGGACCGACGGCACCGTGGCGCTCGACGGGGGTCGAGTACTCGCGAGTACGCCGTCCCCACCGGGGCTGTCGATCGGCGACGACGCCGCACTCGTGGCATCCCTCGCCGATGAGATCAGTCTCGGCAACGACCGGGGCCGCGTCGACAGCACCCACGGACCCGTGCTGTATGCCGCGGTGCAGACGCGAGACGGAGTCGCCGTCCAGGTCATCTCCATCGACCAGCGCATGGAACTGGTGACGCTCTCGACGCTCACCTACGGGGTCTCGGGGCTCGTGGTGCTGCTGCTGGTCGCCGTCGCCGGCTGGTTCGTCACGGGGCGCCTGTTCTCTCCCCTCCGGCGCCTGCGCGACACCACCGACGCCATCACCATCGACGACCTCGGCATGCGCTTGCGCGCACACGGCAACGATGAGATCTCCGACCTGACGACCTCGGTCAACTCGATGCTCGATCGACTGGCGATGTCCGTGGACGCGCAGCGGCAATTGCTCGACGACGTGCGGCACGAGCTGAAGACCCCCATCACGATCGTCCGGGGCCACCTCGAGATGATGGACCCGGCCGACCCCCACGACGTGACCGAGACGCGTGACCTCGGCATCGCCGAGCTCGACCGCCTCGCCCGGCTCGTCGACGACATCGACACCCTGGCCGATGTCGAGAGCGGAGCGCTCGAGGCCGCGGTCATCGATGTGGGAGCCCTCACCGACCGCGTCGCGGAACTCGCGGGCGCGATCCCGGGGCACACGTGGACCGTCGAGCAGCGCGCACGTGTGCGCATCCACGGCGACGCAGATCGCCTCGTGCAGGCCTGGCTGCAGCTCGCCGACAACGCGGCGAAGTACACCCCCGAGGGCACCCCGATCGAGATCGGCAGCACCGCCGACGACGTCACGGCGCACCTGTGGGTGCGCGATCACGGCCCCGGCATTCCCCCCGCCGCCCGCCACCGCGTGTTCCGCCGCTTCGACCGGCTGTCGACGGGGCGCGGGGTAGACGGATCGGGGCTCGGATTGTCGATCGTGGATGCCATCGCCAAGGCACACGACGGGCACTGCACCGTCGGTGACACCCCCGGCGGCGGCGCGACGGTCGCCCTGCACATCCCCGTGACCGGGGCGCAGTCCCCCGCTGAGCTTCCGACGCCCGTGCGCGCCGGTGACGTCGTCATGCAGAGAGAGGCCACCGGATGACACGCATCCTCATCGCAGAAGACGAGGAACGCATCTCGGCGTTCGTCTCGAAGGGGCTGGAGGCCGCCGGGTATCAGACCCTCATCATCTCCGACGGCGCCGAGGCTCTCGACACCGCCCTGTCAGGCGACATCGACCTCGTCCTGCTCGACGTCGGCCTACCGACGATGGACGGCTTCGAGGTGCTGCGGAGCCTGCGCGGGCAGGGCTCGCAGATCCCGGTCATCATGCTCACCGCCCGCACGAGCACGCGCGACACGGTCGACGGGCTCGACGCCGGCGCAAACGACTACGTCGCCAAGCCGTTCAAGTTCGACGAGCTCCTCGCCCGGGTGCGTTCGCGCATGCGAGAACCCGTCACCGTGGGCCCGATGACCGTGGCACACGGTGACGTCTCGCTCGATGTGCTCGCCCGGCGGGCCACCGTCGGCAGCCGGGAGATCGATCTCAGCGCGAGGGAGTTCTCGTTGGCCGAGGAGTTCATCCGCCATGCCGGTCAGGTGCTCAGCCGTGAGCAGCTCTTGAGCCGCGTGTGGGGAATGGACTTCGACCCCTCGTCGAACGTCGTCGACGTGTACGTGCGATATCTGAGGGCCAAGATCGGCCAATCCCATATCGTCACCGTGCGCGGCGCGGGTTATCGCTGGGAATGACGCATAAAACCCGAAAACCCCCGGCGGGGGAACCGGGGGTTTTGGGGAGACGCTCACTGTGGTCTTCCGACTCACCCGAAGAGCGGTGACCTGCACATGACGTTCTCGTGTTTTTCCTGGGGGAACCGCCGAGGCGGGTGACGAGGTCTCCCTCGTCGATGGCTCTACTCTGACGGGCCATCGTGAGAAGGCGGAGAGCCCAAAATGAGAACCCTCTCATCAAGGCGCCGGCGCCGCCGCACCCGGATTTGCCTGGTCGAACGATGCGTACCCCGCCGTTCTGAGCGCGAACGCAAACCGCTCCGACCCGGGCATGCCCGTGTCGCTCCCACATCACGGAAGAGGGGCCGGGATGCCACGGCATCCCGGCCCCTCTTCCGTCACCGTTACGACAGCTCGCCCGCCTCCAGCAGCTCCGTCACCAGGGCGGCGATGGCCGAACGCTCGGACCGCGTGAGCGTCACGTGGCCGAAGAGGCCGTGGCCCTTCAGCGTCTCGATCACCGAGGCGACACCGTCGTGGCGACCGACGCGCAGGTTGTCGCGCTGCCCGACGTCATGCGTGAGCACCACGCGCGAGTTCTGGCCGATGCGGCTGAGCACGGTGAGCAGGACGTTCCGCTCGAGAGACTGCGCCTCGTCGACGATGACGAAAGCATCGTGCAACGAACGACCGCGGATATGCGTGAGCGGGAGAACCTCGAGCAGACCCCGCGCGAGCACCTCTTCGAGGACGTTGCCCGACACGACCGAGCCGAGGGTGTCGAAGACCGCCTGGCCCCAGGGACCCATCTTCTCGGCCTGATCGCCGGGAAGGTAACCCAGCTCCTGCCCGCCCACGGCGAACAGCGGTCGGAAGACGATGATCTTCTTCTGCTGCTGACGCTCCAGCACGGCCTCGAGGGCGGCGCACAGCGCCAACGCCGACTTGCCCGTACCGGCACGACCCCCGAGCGAGACGATGCCCACCTCGGGGTCGAGAAGCAGGTCGAGGGCGATGCGCTGCTCGGCGGACCGGCCGTGCAGTCCGAAGGCGTCGCGATCGCCGCGCACAAGGCGGTACTCCCCCTTGCCGGTGACACGGCCGAGCGCCGAGCCGCGCTCGGAGTGGATGACGAGTCCGGTGTTGATCGGCAGGCCCTTCACCACCTCGCTGACGCCGACCTCGGTCTCGTAGAGATCGGAGATCTCGTCGCCCGATAGATCGATCGACGCGATTCCGGTCCAACCGGAATCCATGGCCTGCTCGGCGAGATACTCCTCGGTACTCAGGCCGAGGGATGCCGCCTTCACCCGCATCGGGAGGTCCTTCGACACCACGGTGACCTCGGCGCCGTCCTGGGCGAGGTTCATCGCGACGGCCAGGATGCGGCTGTCGTTGCCACCCGTGCGCATGCCCGAGGGCAGTACCTGCTGGTCGGTGTTGTTCAGCTCGACGCGAAGGGTGCCACCGGTGCCGACCGGGACGGGGAAGTCCAGGCGGCCGTGCTCGATTCGGAGTTCGTCGAGGTGACGGAGCGCCTGGCGGGCGAAATACCCGATCTCGGGGTCGTGACGTTTTCCCTCGAGCTCGGTGATCACCACGACGGGGATCACCACCGAGTTCTCCGCGAAGCGGAAGAACGCCCGCGGATCGCTCAGCAGGACGGAGGTGTCCAGGACGTACGTGCGCAGGGCCTGATCGACTCCCGCTTCGGACTCGGTGCTCTCGACGACGTGATGCTGGTCGTACGGTGCTCGTGCAGTCACAACCCACTCCCGACCCGGGTGTTCACCCGGTTTTCACGAGTCGACCTGTGGGTCACGAGTCGCGATCCGAAGGTCGACTCGACCGGACTCCGTGTCCGATGAGATCACCGTACGGCCCGTCGACACCACCCGGGGTCGTTAACACGCCGCGAAAGTGACGAGTTCGTAAACAGCATGTTCACGCCGATCCCGTCGTCGAGATCGTTTACTGTCCGAAGCGGCGATCGCGCGCCGCGAAGTCGCGGATCGCGCGGAGGAAGTCCACCTCGCGCAGGTCGGGGCCGAGCGCCTCGACGAAGTAGAACTCCGAGTGCGCCGACTGCCAGAGCAGGAAGTCGCTGAGGCGCTGCTCACCGGAGGTGCGGATCACGAGGTCGGGATCGGCCTGTCCCCCCGTGTACAGGTGCTCCCCGATCTGCTCGGGTGTGAGGCTCGCGGCGAGTTCCTCGAGAGACCCGCCCGACTGGTCGTGCTTCGCGATGATCGAGCGCACGGCATCCACGATCTCGCTGCGCCCGCCATAGCCGACGGCGAGATTCACGTGCAGACCGTCGTGGCCGCGCGTGCGCTCCGTGGCCTCGTGCAGCACCTCGGCGAGCTCGGTGGGCAGCCCCTCGGCCCGCCCCACGTGCTTGACCCGCCAATTCGGCTCGTGCGACAGTTCGGCGGCGAGCTCGGCGATGATCTCAAGCAGATCCTGCAGCTCCTGGCTGTCGCGCTTGACCAGATTGTCGTTCGACAGCAGATACAGCGACACGACCTCGATACCGAGGTCGTCGCACCAGCGGAGGAATTCGTGCATCTTCGCGGCGCCGGCCCGATGACCGTGCGCCGCACTGTCGAAGCCCAGCTGACGCGCCCACCGGCGGTTGCCGTCGATCATCATGGCGACGTGGTGCGGCACGGTGGCCGGCATGCGACGGCGAAGGCGCGAGATGTAGAGACGGTAGAGCGGTCCCCGCCCCTCGTTCTTCCGCATGCGCGCCACGCGCCTACGCTACCGCGTCGAGGCTGCCTCGACCTCGGAAACGGGTCATCCTCCCTGGGGGAACGGTGAGCGGATTCCCCATGTTCCGCGCGAAGCATGCTCGCAGACGTAGGGTCGGAGTCGTGACGAGCTCGCCCCCCGCAGATGGCCCCGACATGCCCCAGCTCCCCCTTCTGGAAGCGGGCGCCGTGGGCGCGCAGGCCGATCTCAAGCCCACCTGGCGCGGCTGGATCCACGCCGCGACCTTCCCCGTCGCGATCGCCGCCGGCATCGTGCTGATCGCCCTGGCGCACGGGACCGCGGGCAAGTGGGCCGCAGCCGTGTTCATGGCCACGTCGATGCTGCTGTTCGGCAACTCGGCGCTGTACCACCGCTTCCATTGGAAGCCCCGGACCCTCGCGGTGCTCAAGCGCATCGACCACGCGAACATCCTGCTGCTGATCGCGGGGACCTACACGCCCCTCGCCGTGCTGGCTCTCCCGACGCAGAAGACCGTGCTGCTGCTATCGATCGTGTGGGGCGGGGCGATCCTCGGCATCCTGTTCCGCGTCTTCTGGATCAACGCGCCGCGCTGGCTCTACGTCGCGCTCTATCTCGCGCTCGGGTGGGCGGCCGTGATGTATCTGGGCGACCTGCTCGCGGCGAACGTCGCGATGATGGTGCTGGTCGTCGTGGGCGGCCTGCTCTACACCGGGGGTGCGATCGTCTACGCGCTCAAGAAGCCCAACCCCTGGCCCGGGCACTTCGGCTTCCACGAGATCTTCCACGTGTGCACCGTGCTGGCGTTTCTCTGCCACTGGACGGCATGCCTGCTCATCGCTCTCGCTCCGGCGTACCACGGAGGCTGAACGACTCGACGCGGCTGCTCAGGCCCTCGGCACGACGAGTCGGCGTCGGGCGACCGATACCGGATGCCGCCCCCTCACGGCCGGCAGTCAGTTGCGGGGAGCGGCCGGGTCGATGTCCTGGTCGTCGGTCGTGGTGGCGTCCTGAGCCGCGCGCGCCTGTTCTTCGGCATCCAGTTCGGCGTTGACCTCTTCGCGGTAACGACCGCGGCGGATGCGACGCAGCATGTCCCATACCAGGAGGAATACCGCGATACCGATGAAAGCGATCGCGGCGAAGCCGAGCGGCCCGGGGGTGACGATCGATTCGTCGGGCGTGACGACCGGGGAGGGTGTGGTCGCGAGAGCGACGATCACGGAGTGCATGGAGTCCTTCGGTCCGGACGGAAGCGCGTAGCCTGGTACTCCAGCCTAAAGCCCGGGGAGACCATGACGACGCAAGCCCTGCTCGACGACCGGTACGGGCGTACGCGTTCGCCCCGGCGACGCATCGTCGGCTGGGCGATCGTCGCGGTGCTCGCCCTCGGCGCCATCGGGTATCTCGGCTATACGACGTTCACGAACAGCGCCGCCTCGGTGACCGCCACCGACACCGGCTTCACCGTCATCGACGACAAGACCGTCTCGAGCAGCTTCCAGATCACCGCCCCCGTGGGAGAACCGGTCGCGTGCGCCCTCGAGGCCCGCGACGAGGACCACGGCACCGTGGGCTGGAGGGTGGTGCAGTACCCGGCATCCGACGACGCATCTCGCGCCTTCACGGAAACGATTCCGACCCTGTCGTTGGCGACCACAGGTTTTGTCAACGCCTGTTGGGTGCCGTAAACTCGCGGGATCACGACGCGCCCCGGCTCGATGCCGGGGCGTTCGACATATCCCCCGCCGACGGCTGCAGACACCGCCGTCAGCGCCTCGACGAAGGAGTACCCGTGTCCAACGACGCTCAGGTGACGTTCCTCACGCAAGACGCCTACGACCGCCTCCACAGCGAGCTGGAGCACCTCTCGACCACGGGTCGCGAAGAGATCGCGAAGCGCATCGAGGCCGCACGCGAAGAGGGCGACCTCAAGGAGAACGGCGGTTACCACGCCGCGAAAGACGAGCAGGGCAAGCAGGAGGCGCGCATCCGCACCCTCCAGGCTCTCTTGAAAGACGCCAAGGTCGGCGAGGCCCCCGAGAGCCACGGCGTGGTCGAGTCGGGCACCGTCGTCACGGCGATCGTCGCCGGCGGCGAAGAGAAGTTCCTGCTCGGCAACCGCGAGATCGCGGCCAACTCCGAGCTCGACGTCTATAGCGAGGCCTCGCCTCTCGGCACGGCCGTCATGGGCCTAAAAGAGGGCGACAAGGGCTCGTACACCGCGCCCAACGGGAAAGAGATCCAGGTCGAGGTCGTCAAGGTCGAGACCTACTCGGGTCAGTAACCCGCCTTCGTTCGCGAGCCGCTCCCCCGCTGCCGGGGTGGGCGGCTCGCGGTGTTTCCGGACCGCCGCGGCCGGGGCCGTGCGGGGCGTGCGACCACGCTGAGCGCGCCTCGACCAGCCTCCCTGTCGAGGCCCTGACGCGTCAGTTCGGAACGACGGTGGCGATGAACCCGGCGTTCTCGAGCGTCGCGATCACCAGCGCCCGATGCTCCTCACCGCGTGTCTCGACGCTGAGCTGGAGAATCACCTCGCTGATCTGCAGGCCCTGTCCGTGGCGGGTGTGCAGCACCTCGATGACGTTCGCGCCGACGCCTGCGAGCAGTTCCGATACCCGGGCGAGCTGGCCCGGGCGGTCGGGCAGCGGGATCCGCAGCGACATGTAGCGACCGGATGCCGAGAGCCCGTGCGCCACGACCCGCTGCAGCAGGAGGGGGTCGATGTTGCCGCCCGAGAGGATCGTCACCGTGGGACCGCTGGCCTTCACCTTGCCGGCGAGGATCGCCGCGACGCCCACGGCTCCGGCGGGCTCGACGACCTGCTTGGCGCGCTCGAGGAGCACGAGCAGCGCGCGGGCGATGTCGTCCTCGGTGACAGTCACGACCTCGTCGACGTACTGCCGGATGAGTCCGAACGGCAGGTCGCCGGGGCGGGCGACCGCGATGCCGTCGGCGATCGTCGGGGTGGTCTCGACCTGCATCGGATACCCCGCGGCGAGCGACGAGGGGTAGGCGGCGGAGTTATGCGCCTGCACGCCGATGATGCGCACCGCTCGCCCCTCGGCTGCGGCGCGCGCCTTCACGGCGGCGGCGACTCCCGCGGCGAGCCCTCCCCCGCCGATGCCGACGATGACCGTCTCGAGATCGGGCATGTCCTCGACGAGCTCGAGGCCCAGGGTTCCCTGCCCCACGACGATGTCGCGGTGGTCGAAGGGGTGGATGAGCACGGCACCCGTGCGCTCGGCGAACTCGGCGGCGAGGCGCAGCGGCGTCTCGACGGTCGCGCCCTCGAGGATCACCTCGGCACCGTATCCGCGCGTGGCGAGGAGCTTGGGGACCGGAACACCCAGGGGCATGAAGATCGTGGCTGCGATACCGAGCTGCTGCGCGGCGAGCGCCACGCCCTGCGCGTGGTTACCCGCGGACGCTGCGACGACCCCGCGCGCCCGCTCCTCCTCGGTGAGACGGGACAGGCGGTAGGTCGCTCCGCGGATCTTGAACGATCCGGTGCGCTGCAGGTTCTCGAGCTTGAGGTTGACCGGCACACCGAGGAGCTCGGTCAGGTGCAGCGACTCGTCGAGGGGCGTTCGCGTGATGATGCCGCGCAGGTTCTGCGCGGCATCCTCGAACTCGGCCAGGGTGGGAGTGTCGTTCATGATCTCCTTCCGCGCTCGCGCGGGACGGTCCGCCAGATCAGATCCGGGGATGCCAGGGTCTCACCGTCGCGCTTCCACGCTTTCGTGCTGAGGTAGACGGCGACGACGTTGACGAATGCGGCGAGGGGCACCGCGAACAGGGCGCCGGCGATGCCGCCGATCATCGCGCCTCCTGCGACGACGAGCACCACCGCGAGAGGGTGCACCTTGACGGCCGAGCCCATCAGGATCGGGTGGAGCACATGGCTCTCGAACTGCTGTACCCCGAGGACGACGATGAGCATGAACAGGGCGATGAGCGGGCCGTTGTAGACGAGGGCGATGAAGACCGCGAGCGCCCCGGTCGCGACCGCGCCGACGAACGGGATGAACGCGCCGAGGAAGACGAGCACACCGATCGGGATCGACAGGGGCACGCCGAGCAGGAAGGCGCCGAGACCGATGCCGATCGCGTCGATCGTCGCGACGAGCAGTTGGGTGCGGGCGTAGCTCTTGATGGTCCGCCAGCCGGCGCGACCTGCACCGTCGACCGCTGGTCGGGCGGCGCGCGGGAAGAGGCGCGTCGTCCACCGCCAGATGCCGCCCCCGTCGGCGAGCAGGCACAGCAGGATGAAGAGCGTCAACAGCACGCCGGTCGCGACGTGCCCGATGGTGGAGCCGATCGTGAGGGCCCCGGTCCAGATGACCTCGCCCTGCTGCTGCAGGAAGGTCCCCGCCCGCGTGAGCCCGTCGTCGATCTGCTGAGCGCTCAGATGCAGGGGGCCGCTGATCAAGTACTCGCGGAATTGCTGGACGGATGCCTCGGTCTGCTTGCGCACCGACCCGAACTGCCGCGAGATCTGCCACACGGCGACCCACACCAGACCCGCGATGATCGCGAGCGTGCCCAGCACCGTGACGATGATGGCGAGCCACTTCGGCCAGCGGTGCCGCAGCAGGAAAGAGAACCCGGGCCACACCAGTGCCGAGATCAGCACGGCGACCAGCAGCGGGATCACCAGGAGCTTCAGCTGGATGACGACGAAGATCACCACCGCGAGCGCCGCGGCGATCACCAGCAACCGCCACGCGTACGCCGTCGCCTGCCGCAGACCCGGTGGGACGGGCGGCTGCAGGTCGCTCGACACGGTGCGCCGCTTGAGGGCGTCGAGGAAGGACCCTCGCTCGTCGGGACCGGTTCCGCTCATCCCGCCAGCCTACCGCCGCGCCGACTGCGCTCTGGCGGCGATGTCGGAGGGTGTGGGTACGGTGAAACGCATGACCACGACGCTCCGCCGCGCCGAAGCTCGCCGCATCGCCCTGGCAGCTCAGGGCTTCGCCCGGCCGCGCCCCGACACGGTGGGAACGCGTCAGATCACCGGTGCGCTGCAGCGCATGCGCATCCTGCAGATCGACTCCGTCAACGTCTTCTCCCGCTCGCACTACATGCCCCTGTTCGCGCGACTGGGCGCCTACGACCCCGCACTGCTCGACAAGCTCGCCTTCTCGCGCAGGCCGAAATGGGTCGAATCCTGGGCGCACGTGGCATCCCTCGTCTCGGTCGACGACTGGCCCCTGCTGCAGTTCCGTCGCGACGAGCTCCGGGCCAAGTACGAGCGCGACGCGTGGGCCGAAGCGAACCAGCCTCTTCTGCGGTGGTTGCGCGACGAGCTGGCCGACCGCGGTCCACTCCGTCCCGCCGAGATCGAACACGACGCCCGCAGCGGCTCTCGCGGCTCCTGGTGGGGGTGGGACGACGTCAAGAACGGCCTGGAGCGCCTCTGGTTGTTCGGCGATGTCGCCATCGCCGGCCGACGCGGCTTCGAGCGGCGCTACGCCCTCGTCTCCGAGGTCCTTCCACCGGCCGCGCTCGAAACCTCCGTTCCCCGCGCCGAGGCGATCAGAGAGCTCGTGCGTCGCGCCGCCATCGCGTACGGCGTCGCCACGGCGGCCGACCTCGCCGACTACTGGCGCATCCGCGATCGACCGGCGGTGATGGCCGGCATCCACGATCTGGTCGACGCCGGCGAACTCATCCCCGTCTCCGTCGAGGGCTGGCAGGTCGCCGGTCGACCGGCCAAGGCATGGCTGCACCGCGACGCCGCCCGGCCGCGCAAGGTCGATGCCGCAGCCATCCTCACCCCGTTCGACCCCGTGGTGTGGTTCCGCGACCGCGCCGAGCGGCTGTTCGACTTCGACTACCGCATCGAGATCTACACCCCCGCACCGCAACGCCGCTTCGGCTACTACTCGCTGCCCGTCCTCGTGGGAGACGACGTCGTGGGACGCATCGATCTCAAGGCCGACCGCGTGTCGCGCGCTCTGCGCGTTCAGTCCGCGTGGTGGGAGCGCGGGGCGCCGTCGAACGCCGCCGAGCGCGTCGCCGCAGAGCTGCTCACGGCGGCGCGCTGGCAGGGCCTCGACCGCGTCACGGTCTCGCGGTGGGGCGACGCGGCGGAAGATCTGGCCGGGGCCCTGCGCGCCGAGCGGCACGAACACCCCGACGGTCGCGTCAACTGAAACGCGCCCCCTCTGCCGAAGCGGAGGGGGCGCCTTAACTCAGAACTGCACGCGTGGCGGTTCGGCGATCGCTGCGCCGTCGATGACCTCGAAGAACTCCCGCTCGTGGAAGCCGAGCTGACGGGCGAAGAGGTTGTTCGGGAACACCTTGATCTTGGTGTTCAGCTCGCGTACGCCGCCGTTGTAGAACCGGCGCGATGCCTGGATCTTGTCCTCGGTGTCGACGATCGAGTGCTGGAGCTGCAGGAAGTTCTGGCTCGCCTGGAGCTGCGGGTACGCCTCGGCGACCGCGAACAGCGACTTCAGCGCCTGCTGCATGTGTCCTTCAGCGACACCGGCTTCGGCGGGGCTCTGCGCCGACAGCGTCTCGGCCCGAGCGCGCGTGACGTTCTCGAACACGGCCTTCTCGTGCGCCGCGTAGCCCTTCACCGTCTCGATCAAGTTCGGCAGCAGGTCGGCGCGACGTTTGAGCTGAACCGTGATGTCGCTCCACGCCTCGTCGACGCGCACATTGAGCGCGACGAGGCTGTTGTAGGTGGCCCACAGGTAGATGCCAGCGATGACCAGAATGCCGACGATCACGATGACCGGTACGAGCCACTCCCACATAAGTCCCCACACTCCGTTCGGAAGATTGCCCTCCAGTGTAACGGCGGGTCGCGCCGCGTTACGGGTGGAGACAGGTACTCCCAGGCGATGCGCACGCAAGAGGAG
>JAKOMY010000382.1 GCA_022702225.1 Microbacteriaceae bacterium
GAGGCCGGGCGGCGGCAGTACACGTACCACGCGGACTGGTCGAAGCGTCAGGACAAGGGCAAGTTCGCCCGTGCCCTGCAGCTCGCCGAGACCCTGCCCCGAGCGCGCGCCCGCGTCACGCAATCGCTCCGCCGCGCCGAGATCGACCGCGAGCGGGTGCTGGCGGTGTCGTTCCGCTTCCTCGACCTGGTCGCCCCGCGCGTGGGCAACGCCCGATACTTCGTCACGAACGGAAGCAGGGGGCTCACGACTCTCCAGAGACGGGATGCCACGGTGGAAGGCGACCTGATCCGCCTGTCGTTCCCCGCCAAGAGCGGCAAGCGCGCCGAGCTCTCGCTGCGCGATGCGGAGCTGGCATCCATCGTCGAAGAACTTGCCCTCGGGCGCTCGCGGGCGGCGCTGTTGAGCTATAGGCGCGGGCGCCGACGCGTTCCCCTGACCCCCGGCGACGTGAACGCGTACGTCCGCTCCCTCACGGGTGGCCCGTTTAGCGCGAAGGACTTCCGCACCCTGCGCGGCACGATCCTCGCGGCCGAGTCGCTCGCGAACGCGGGCACGACGGGCGGGAAGAACGAGCGCAAGAAGGCCGAGGTCGCCGCGGTGCGCGCCACCGCCGACGCGCTCGGGAACACGCCTGCCGTGGCGAAGGCGAGCTACATCGACCCGCGTGTGTTCTCGCTCTATCGCAGGGGTCGCACGATGGAGCTGGGCGGCTCGAGGGACGCCGCGATCAGGCGGCTGATCCTGGGGGAGTGACCCGGCTCACGGCATCCGGCGGGTCCATCCGGCCGGTCGCCCGATAGCGTGAAGGCGTGCGAGACGAGACCCCCGACGACCGTCACCGATCGGTCCGTGGGGCCGCGCCCCGCCCGACCGGGTCCGTCCCCACCATCCACGATGTGGCTGCGGCCGCGGGGGTGTCGAAGTCGGTGGTCTCGCGGGCGCTCTCGGGTGCGTCCGGGGTCGCCGCGCAGACCGTCGACCGGGTCCGGAGAGCGGCGACGGACCTCGGGTACGTCGCCAACGCGCACGCGCGGGGAATGTCGGCCCACCGCAGCCACACCCTCGGCGTCTTCGTCCGCGACGCGTCGACACCGTTCTACGGTCATCTGCTGACCGCGTTCCAGGAGCAGGCGGCGGCTCGCGGGTACCGGGTCGTCACGGCGACCGGCGCCGGATCCTTCTCGGTCGAGGACGAGCGCCGTGCTCTCGAGACCCTCGTAGCGCTGCGGGTGGAGGGGCTGATCGTCTGCAGCGGCGCGCTCCCCGTCGAGGACATCACGCCCTTCGCGCGGCGTATCCCCGCGGTCGTCGCGGGGCGCCCGGAGGAGGACCCGACGATCAGCAGCGTGTACTGCGACGAGGTGGGCGGTGGCCGCGCCCTCGCCGATCACGTGGCCGACCTCGGGCATCGCAGGGTCGCGGTGATGACCTTCACCCCGGTCTCGTCGATCACCCAGTCGCGGCGCACGCACGCGATGGCCGAGCGCCTGCGGGAGCGCGGCGTCGACGTCGTCACTCTGAGCGGTGACGATGCCG
Source organism: Microbacteriaceae bacterium (assembly GCA_022702225.1). Lineage (GTDB taxonomy): Bacteria > Actinomycetota > Actinomycetes > Actinomycetales > Microbacteriaceae > Microbacterium. The sequence goes on from JAKOMY010000382.1 coordinate 1,540, forward strand.
GACCGGGCTTCGACGGGGCCGACGCGATCGTCACGGGCGTCCTCGGGGCCGGCGGGGTCACCGCCTTCATGGCGCCGAGCGACGCGTGGGCGGTGGCGGCCCTCGAGGCGCTGCGCGTGCGCGGGGTCGCCGTGCCCTCGGAGATGTCGGTGACGGGTTACGACGGCGTCACGCCGTTCATGACGTCACTGCTGGGTCTGACGTCGTGGCGCCAGCCGCTGCGGACGATCGGCCGACTGTCGGTCGACGCGGTCGTCGATCAGATCGATGGACTCGCCACCACGGTGACGCACCACGCGATCGACGGAGAACTGGTTCCCGGGCGTACGGCCGCCGCCCTCTGACGTCGTCACCGTCCGTTCACCCACCGGATGCCGTGATGTCGACCGTCGCGCGACCGTTCCGCGGAGAATAGGGAACGTTCCCTATCGGCATCACGGAGAGTCCGCATGAACGACCACATCGCCCACAAGCTGCCCCGAGACGACAGCGATCCCTTCCGCTACGGCATCTACCTGCGTCCCGACGCGAAGACCTGCCGCGCGGTGACCACGGTGACCGACCAGCTGCGCGCTCAGTACGGCTTGCTCTCCGCGGGCGCGTTCCCCCCGCACGCCACCCTCGTGGGCAGTCAGCCGTTCGGGTTCTCGGAGCCCGCGGTCATCGCCGCGCTGACCGGCCTGCTCGAGCGGCGCTCTGCCTTCCCCGTGCACAATGCCGGCGTCCGGGCGCAGGGCCGGGGCTACGTCTACGACGTGAGCGAGAACCCCGACGGCTCGGTCAACGACGACCTGGTGAGCCTGGCTCGCGACATCGAGGCGACGGTCGCCCCGTTCCGCTCGCCGATGAACAACCCCCTGCCCAACGACTTCGTCCCGGAGCTCTACCGCGGGCATCTCTCGCTCGCCTCGCACGATCTGTACGTGCGCCCCGATCTGTACGAAGAGGTGGGGGAGTTCATCCGCGAACTCGACGTCCCCGTCCCCGGTGGCTTCTCGGGGCGCACGGTCGTGATGTACCGCACCTCGAGTCCCGACTGGTCGGGACGCTGGTGGCAGACGATGACGTGGGAGCACGTGCGCACCTGGAATCTCGTCGGCGCGTAGCCCGATCCGAAGAGTCCGGATGCCGCACGGTCGCGGCATCCGGTCTCTCTCACCGCCCGGCCGGCATCCACTGCCCGGACAGGGAACGCAGGTGCCGGATGAGCACTCCGTGCTCTCCGCCCGCTCCCTCGGCGACGTAGTCGAGGCTCTCCCGGGCGCGAGCGACCTCGACGCCGGAGCGGAAGCCCGTGTACGTGCCACCGGCCCGCTCCAGGATGTGGGCTCCGGCGGCGACGTCCCAGGGGTGGGTGTCGAAGCCCATCGTGGCGTCCGCCCACCCGGCTGCGACGTGAGCGAGGTTCAGGGCCCCGCTGCCGGTGCTGTGGTGATGCTGGTACGTGCGCGTGATCTCGGCGAGCAGGTCGAAGGCGCCCTCGCCGAGCAGGTCGACGTCGTGCTGCCCGGGGAAGCTGGTGAGCAGGGTCGAGAGCTCGGCGGGGCCGGATGCCGATCGCATCGGCGCACCGTTCAGGTGGGCGAGCTCGGCGCCCGCGGAGAACATGTTGTCGGCGACGGGGTCGAACACGACTCCCGCGACGACCTCTCCGTCGAGCTCGGCGGCGATCGAGATGCACCAGTAGGCCAGACCGCGCGCGAAGTTGGCGGTGCCGTCGATCGGGTCGATGATCCATCGCAGGGGGGCGTCGCCCGAGCTGCCGGTCTCTTCGCCCAGGATCACCGAGCCGGGTGCGCCGTCCTGGAGGATCCCGGCGATGGTGGCCTCGGCCGTTCTGTCGTGGATCGTCACGACGTCGTGCACGTCGCGCTTGAACGACACGCTCATGTCGGAGCGGAACGCGGCGAGCAGTGCCGGCGCGGCGGATCTCGCGGCCCTCTCGGCCAGGGCGCGAAGGTCGTCGGGGGAGGGGGAGGGGTGCGTGGTCATGGTTCTCCTCGGGGGTCAGGGGGATTGATTCAGGTGCTCGTGAACGCCGCGTGAACGCTCGGCGACCGCTCGCCGGTCGCCTTGACCCCATCTCTCGTGGTGTCGCAGAGTGGGTCCGTCATCATAAAAGGGAACGTTCCCTATGACGGAAAGGTAGCCGATGTCGCTCTCGACACTCGACCGCCGGCCGACGCTCGCCGACCGTCGTCGGCCGACCTCGACCCTGGCCTGGCGGCGCGCCGACCGACGCGTGGGTGCCGCTCTGATGGTCCCCGCGCTCGCGGTCTTCGCCGTCTTCGTCTTCTACCCCCTCGGCAAGGTCGTCTGGCTCAGCACGCAGGGGACCGACATCTTCGGCCAGGCCGCCGGGTTCGTGGGAACGAAGAACTTCGCGACAATCTTCACCGACCCGCAGTTCGCCGACACGCTGTGGCGCACGGCCGTGTTCTGCGTCGCGGTCGTCGTCGGCCGGATCGTCGTCGGGCTGCTCATCGTCATCCCGCTGACCGCGAAGCTCCGCGGCATCCGCATCTTCCGTGCCCTGCTGACCTCACCCCTCGTGGCCTCTGTCTCGGTGGCCTCCGTCGCCTTCGCCGCGATGCTCGCTCCGGCCGGCGGGCTGGTCAACTCCGTGATCACGCGCTTCGGGGGAACACCGGTGCCGTGGCTGACCAGTACCCCGTGGGCCATGCCGAGCGTGATCGCCGTCACCGTGTGGGGATCGCTCGGATTCACGGTGCTGCTGCTGCTCGGGGCGTTCGGCGCGATCGATCCCGACGTGATCGAGGCGGCGCATCTCGACGGGGCGGGTCCGCTCCGCACGCTGTGGTCGATCTCGCTGCCGCTGATCACGCCGACGCTGTTCTTCATCGTGGTGACCGGTGCCGTCGACGCGTTGACCACCTTCGGGCAGATTCAGATCCTCACCGGCGGAGGCCCGTCGAATTCGACCACGACGCTGGTCTACACCATCTATCAGGCGGCGTTCGGGGCGGGGAGCGCCAACTTCGGCATCGCCGCGGCGGTGGGAGTGGTGCTGTTCCTGCTCGTACTCGGCCTCTCGCTCGTGCAGTTCGGCGTTCTCGAGAAGCGGGTGAACTACTGATGGCGCGGCCGATGTCCGCCCGAGCGCGCGTGCGGAGCGCCCTGCTCTACGTCTGGCTCGTCGTCGCGGTGATCGTCGTGTGCTTCCCGCTCTATTACATCTTCGAGGGTGCGCTCACGCCGACCGCCTGGCTCGACGAGGGTCTCGAGGGTCTTCTGCCCATCCACCTGACGCTCGACAATGTGATCCGCGCCACC
>JAKOMY010000391.1 GCA_022702225.1 Microbacteriaceae bacterium
CCGGTGGGCTCGTCGGCGAGCAGCACGCGGGGCCGCTTCGCGACGGCCCGGGCGATCGCGACGCGCTGCTGCTGGCCGCCCGAGAGCTCCCCGGGGCGGTGATCGGCGCGGTCGGCGAGGCCCACGCGGGTCAGGGCCTCGGTCACCCGGCTGCGGCGCTCGTCGCGGCCCAGCCCGAGGGGCTCGAGGCCCATATCGACGTTCTCAGCGGCGGTCAGCGTCGGGATGAGGTTGAACCCCTGGAACACGAACCCGATCTCTTCGGCGCGCAGCTTCGCCAGCTGCGCGTTCGACGCCCGCGCGATGTCGAGCTCGCCCAGCACGATCGACCCGCTCGAGGGCCGGTCGAGGGCGCCGAGCATCTGCAGCAGCGTCGACTTGCCGCCGCCGGTCGGTCCCTGGATGGTGACGAAGTCGCCCACGGTGATCTCGAGGTCGACTCCGGCTAGTGCCTGCACCGTGCGATCGCGTTGGCGGTAGGTGCGGGTGACGCCATCGAGTCGGTAGGCGGTGGCGACGGAGGGGGGAGCGGTGAGGGTCATGATGTCTCTTTCGAAAGATGGGGGATGCCGCTCACGCGACGGATCTGAGGGCGGCGGCGGGGCTGAGGCGAGCGGCTCGCCATCCGCCGAAGGCTCCGGCGAGGACCCCGCCGAGAACGGCGATCCCCACCGCCGCGACCACGACCACCGGGGTGATGGGAGCACTGAGCACGATGTCGGTGGCTTGGGCCGCGGCCTGGCCGAAGCCGCCGGGGCCTGGGCCCCCGGGTCCGCCCTGGCCGCCGGGACCGGTCGTCTCCGCGGCCACCGAGATCGTGGGCGCGATGACGTCGATGAGCAGGATGCCGCCGAGACCCAAGAGCAGTCCCACGGCCCCGCCGATCAGTCCCTGCACGAGGGACTCGCCCGCGACCTGACGCACGATGCGGCCGTTCGACCAGCCGATCGCCTTGAGCGTTCCGAACTCACGGGTGCGCCGCGCGACGCCCGAGATGGTGAAGAGCACCGCCAGGGCGAGGGCGACCAGCAGCACGACGACCGACAGCCAGGTGCCGAGGTTCGTGATCATGGTCGACGCGCTCGAAAGCGATCCCGAGACGCTCGAGGCGAGCTCTGACTGCGAGCTGACGGTGGCCTCGGGCAGCGCGGCCGCGATCTCGCTCTGCACCGCGTCGATGGCATCCGCCGACGCGGCCTGCACGTACACCGTCGAGACGACATCTCCCGTGCCGGCGAGGGTCTGTGCGACATCGAGGGGAAGGTAGACGTTCGCGGCGGTGTCGGCGTCAGCCGAAGCGGAAGCGACGATCCCGACGACCTGCATCGCCGTGCCCGCGACCTCGACCGTGCCGCCGACGGAGAGCCCGGCGCTCGCCGCGTAGGTCGCGTCGACGACAGCGACGTCGGTGCCGGCGTCGGCCGAGGTGAGCGCGCGGCCCTCGGCCACGGTGACCGAGGAGAGCGGGCCGACGGATGCCGCGGGGTCCACGCCGAGAACGCTGAAGGAGTCGACGCCGAAGGCGCTCCCGCCGTCGCCACCCGGCCCGCCCGCGGGAGGAGCGCCCATTCCACCCGTGCCCTGCCCCGGGCCGGATCCGGTGCCCGACTGCGCGCTGCGATCGGGGACCTGGCCCGAGAAGGTCGTGTTGGTCAGTGCCAGTGCACCGGTGGCGGCCGACACCCCCTCGAGGCTCGAGACCGTGGAGACGGCGGTGGCGTCGAGCGTGCCGCGGCGCATGTCGGTCATCAGCCGCGACTGGCTGAGGGTGGTGGTGCCGTCGGCGCTCGCTCCCTCGCCGGCGCCGAAGTCGAAGCGCGAGCCGCCGCCCTGGCCCGGCTCGGACTGCGCGCCGGTCACCGTGAGGTCGGTGCCCACTCCGTACACCGACGACAGCGCCTGCGACTGGGCATCTCGGACACCCGCAGAGAGGGCGTTCACGACGATGACGAGGGCGATCGCGATCGCGAGCCCGACCGCGACGATCACGGTCTGTTTCTTTCGGCCGGCGAGTTCGCGCCGCAGGTAGGTGCCGTACATGCTTCTCCTTCCGGACGCGGGGTGCGGCCGTTGCGTCGACCGTAAGAACGGCACCCTCACCGCTGCCTCACCGTTCCTATGAAGGAGATATGTCGCGCGACGACGGCGTCTCGAAGCGTGCATGCTGGCTGTCATGGCATCCCGTCCCGCGCCCCTCACCCGCCCCGACGGTTCCCCCGTCCGGGCCCTGATCGTCGACGACGAGGCCAACCTCAGCGACCTGCTGCGGATGGCGCTCGAGAACGAGGGGTGGGACGCCCGCACCGCCGCGAACGGTCAGGAAGCGCTCGGCACGATCCGGGAGTTCGGCCCCGACCTGCTCGTGCTCGACATCATGATGCCGGGGCTCGACGGCATGGAGCTGCTGACCCGTATCCGCGCCGCGGGCAACGACGCCCCCGTGCTGTTCCTCACGGCGAAAGACGCGGTGGAGGACCGGATCGCGGGCATCTCGGCCGGGGCCGACGACTACGTCACCAAGCCCTTCAACCTCGAAGAGGTCGTCGTGCGGCTGCGGGGAATGGCCCGCCGTCACGTCGCGGTCGTCGCTGACGCCGATCCGCGGCTGCGCGTCGGAGACCTCACGCTCGACGAGGAGTCGTACGAGGTCGAGCGCGGCGGCATCCCGATCAAGCTCACCGCGAGAGAGTTCGACCTGCTCCGCTACCTCATGCAGAACCCGCGACGCGTGCTCAGCAAGGCGCAGATCCTCGACCAGGTGTGGAGCTACGACTTCGGCGGGAACGGCAGCGTGGTCGAGATCTACATCTCGTACCTGCGCAAGAAGATCGACACTCTCGGCGACCCGCTGATCCACACCGTGCGCGGTGTGGGGTACTCGATCAAGACCGTCTGATGCGCGTTCGATGGACGCTGCGGCGCACCCTCGTCGTGGGGACGAGCGTGCTCGTCGGCCTCGCCTTCTTGGTGATGAGCGTCGCCACCGTCGTGGCACTGCGCTCCTTCACGCTCGACCGGCTCGACCAGCAGGTGCGCGAGGGTCTGTCGTTCGCCGTGGGGCGCGACGGCTCGGGCGGGCCCTTCGGCGGGGAGCGTCCCCCTCAGCGGGATGCCGGTGCCCCGGCGCCGCGCATCGGCACCCTGCAAGCGGTGGTCGACGGTGCGGGCGGGGTCCTCGTCTCGAGCTACACACGCTCGGATGGCACGGTCGTCGCGCTGACGGACGAACAGGTCGCGCTGCTGCATTCGGCGGTGCCGACCGACCGGACTCCGACGACCGTCGACCTCGGGGGCGACCTCGGGGCGTTCCGCGTCGCCGCGGCCGAGAACGACGGTGCGACCGTGTTCGTCGGCAGCTCCCAGGCGGATGTCACCGCGACCACCTCGGCGCTGACCGTCATCCTCGTCGCGGTGTCAGCCGTCACGCTGATCGTCGCGATCCTGGGGCTGTCGCTCTTCGTGCGGCGGAGCCTGCGACCGCTCGACCGTGTCGCCGCGGTCGCGCAGCGCGTGTCGACCCTGTCGCTCAGCGCGGGCGCGGTCGACATCCCCGATCGGGTCGCTCCGGCGGACACCCGCGTCGACAACGAGGTGGGACGCGTCGGCTCGTCGCTGAACGACCTGCTCGGGCACGTGCAGTCCTCCCTCGCGGCGCGGCAGCACAGCGAGGACCAGCTGCGACGCTTCATCGCCGATGCGAGCCACGAGCTGCGCACGCCCCTGGCGAGCATCCGCGGTTACGCGCAGCTCTCGCTCGGCGAGGACGCACCCATGACGCCGACCCAGGCCCGCTCGTTCGACCGGATCGAGTCGGAGGCCGAGCGCATGGCATCCCTCGTCGACGACCTTCTGCT
>JAKOMY010000279.1 GCA_022702225.1 Microbacteriaceae bacterium
ACGAGGCGCGGGCGTCGAGCCGGGGCGCGAAGCACCCGACGGCTCGGCGGGGAAGGCTGTCGGATGTTCGGCGGGAGCGGCCGGCTCCAGCGGCGGCTGCGCGTCCGCGACTCGCGGTGTGGCCGTGGATTCGGCCCCGCGATCGGCGGGTGCGGTGGACGCGCCTTCGGCGGCCTGCTCCGCGGACATGGTCGGCGTGGCCTCGGTCGCCGCGCGTCGGGCCTCGCGGGCGGCCCGGCGCGACGGCGGAGCGGCATCCTCGCCGCCGGGGAGGCGAGAGGAGCGCGTACCGGTGCGCGGGTCGGGCAGACGTCCGTAAAGATCCGCGAACGGATCGTTTTCGGGGTGCTGGTTCTCGGGCATGTCAGGCGGGCTCCTGTCCCGGTGTTACGGCGGGTCCGGCCGGCTCGCCGGACTGTCGCTCCACATCGATCGCCTGCTGCAGAAGCACCACGGCGGCGACTTGGTCCACAATGCTACGAGAATCCCGCTGAGAACGCCCTGCTTCGCGCAGAACACTGTGCGCCGAGACGGTGCTCAGGCGTTCATCGACCAGGCGGACGGGCATCGGCAGAGCCGCGGCCAGCGCCGCGGCGAAGGCACGGGCGTCGGTCGTCGACGGCGTGTCTTCACCGCGCAGGTTCAGCGGCAGCCCCACCAGGATCTCGAATGCCTCGTACTCGGCCGCCAGAGCCGCGATGCGGCGAATCGGCTCGCCCTTTCGAGGCACCGTCTCGACGGGAACGGCGAGCACCCCGTCCGGGTCTGACCGAGCCACGCCGACGCGCGCGCGCCCGACGTCGATCCCGAATCGGATGCCGCGACGAAACGACGTCACGCGATCGTCGTCCTCACGTCCGAGACGATTCCCTCGAGCGCCTGCGGCAGGGCCGCGGCATCCGTTCCGCCGCCCTGGGCGACGTCGGGACGACCTCCGCCACCGCCGCCGAGCACACCGGCCGCCGCCTTGGCGAGGGCGCCCGCGGCGAGCCCCCGTTCGCGCGCGGAGTCGTTGGTGACGACGACCACCGTGGCGCGGCCGCCGGTGGTGCTCGCGAGAGCGACGACCGCGGGGTCGCTGCCCAGGCGGTCGCGCACCTGCAGCGCGAGCGAGCGCACGTCGTCTGCCGAGGCGCCCTCCCCCAGGCTCTGTGCGACCACCCGCACGGTGCCGACGGCGACGGCCGATTCCACCAGCTGGGGCAGGCGACCGGTGAGGGCCTGCGCCTCGAACGCCGCGATCTTCTTCTCGGCGGCCTTGAGGCTTGCGGCCAACTCGGCGATGCGGGTGGGCAGCTGCTCGCGCGGCGTCTTCAGGCTCGAGCTGAGCTGAGAGACGATCGCGCGCTCGGCGGCGAGGTCGCGGAAGGCTTCGAGGCCCACGAGGGCTTCCACGCGGCGGTTCGACGCGCCGACCGACTGCTCACCCACGAGGTTGACCAGGCCGATCTCGGCGCTACGAGACACGTGCGTTCCACCGCACAGCTCACGCGACCATGGGCCGCCGATGTCGACCATGCGCACGGTGTCGCCGTACTTCTCGCCGAACAGCGCCATGGCGCCCGCGGCTTTCGCCTCGTCGAGCGACATCACGCGCGTGGTGACCTCGAGGTTGTCGCGCACCGCGTTGTTGGCGATGTCCTCGATCTCGGTGCGGGTCTCGGGCGACAGCGCGGAGCCCCAGCTGAAGTCGAAGCGCATGTAACCCGCGCGATTGAGCGAACCGGTCTGCGTCGCCGTCTTGCCGAGGGTGTCGCGGATCGCCGCGTGCACCAGGTGAGTCGCGGTGTGCGCCTGCTGGGCGGCGTGGCGGTTGAGCGCGTCGACGACGGTCGTGGCGGGGGCGCCGACCGAGACCTCACCGGTCGTGACCTCGACGGTGTGGCTGACGAGACCCGGAACGGGACGCTGCACGTCGAGCACCTCGAGCTCGTAGCCGGGACCGACGATGACGCCCTTGTCGGCGACCTGGCCACCCGACTCGGCGTACAGGGCGGTCTCGGCGAGGATCACCTCGGCGATCTGGCCCTCGGCCGCGCGGTCGGTTCCGACCCCCTGGATCAGGATGCCGAGAACCCGGGACTCCGTCTGCATCTCGGTGTAGCCGGTGAAGACGGTCTCGCCGTGGGCGCGGAACTCGCGGTAGGCGCTCTGGTCGGCGATCGTTCCCTTGCGGGCGCGGGCGTCGGCCTTGGCTCGCGTGCGCTGCTCGAGCATGAGCTGGTCGAAGGCGCCGCGATCGACGGACAGCCCGGCCTCTTCGGCGATCTCGAGCGTGAGGTCGATCGGGAAGCCGTAGGTGTCGTGCAGCAGGAACGCCTCGGAGCCCGACAGCGTGGTTCCGCCGCCGTTCTTGGCCTCGACGACCGACTGGTCGAGGATCGCGGATCCGGCCGCGAGCGTGCGGAGGAACGTCTGCTCCTCGGCGATCGCGTAGGCCGAGAGGCGCGCGTAATCGGCCTCGACCTCGGGGTAGGACTCTTTCATCGCGTCGCGTGAGGCGGCGAACAGCTCGGGGAACGTGGGGCCGTCGACGCCGAGGAGGCGCATCGAGCGGATCGCGCGACGCATGATGCGGCGCAGGATGTAGCCGCGGCCCTCGTTCGAGGGGGTGACGCCATCGGCGAGCAGCATGAGGGATGAGCGCACGTGGTCGGCGACGATGCGCAGGCGCACGTCGTCGTCGTGCGACTCCTGGCCGTACGACTTGCCCGCGAGCTTGGCGGCCAGGTCCAGCACGGGGCGCACCTGGTCGGTCTCGTACATGTTGTCGACGCCCTGCTTGATGAACGCGATGCGCTCCAGACCCATGCCGGTGTCGATGTTCTTCGCGGGCAGCTCCCCGACGATGTCGAAGTCGTACTTCGAGCGCACGTTGGTGATCTCGTACTGCATGAACACGAGGTTCCAGATCTCGACGTAGCGGTCGTCGTCGGTGGCGGGGCCTCCGTCGATGCCGTACTCGGGACCGCGGTCGAAGAAGATCTCCGAGCAGGGACCGGCGGGGCCGGGCAGACCGGTCGACCAGTAGTTCGTGTCCTTGCCCAGGCGCTGGATGCGCTCGTCGGGCAGAGAGCTGAGCTCGAGCCAGAGGTCGCGGGCTTCGTCGTCCTCCTCGTAGACCGTGACCCAGAGGTCCTTCGGATCGAACGCGAGGCCGCCCTCCGACTCGGGGGCCGTCAGCAGCTCCCAGGCGAAGCGGATCGCGTCTTCCTTGAAGTAGTCGCCGAACGACCAGTTGCCGAGCATCTGGAAGAAGGTGCCGTGACGCGGGGTCTTGCCGACTTCTTCGATGTCGTTGGTGCGGATGCACTTCTGCACGTCGGCAGCGCGCGGATAGGGCGGCGGAACGACCCCGCTCAGATACGGGATGAAGGGCACCATGCCCGCCACGGTGAACAGCAGGGCCGGGTCGTCGGTGACGAGCGAGGCCGAGGGGACGATCGTGTGGTTCTTCTTCTCGAAGAAGTCGAGGAAGCGCTGGGCGATCTCGGCGGTTTTCATGGCGGGTCTTTCCGTACGCATGCGGATCCGCCCCACGGGTGGGGGCGGGAGGCCGGAGGGGGTCAGTCGGAGGGGGAAACGGCCTTCTCGGCGGCGCGGGCGGCGTCGTCGACGGCGTCGGCGGACTTCTCGACCGCCGAGGACGCGACGCTCTTCGCGTCGTCGATGATCTCGGAGAGGCGGGTCTCCTGCGCGTGGTAGGCGTCGCTCATACGGTCGGTGAACTCGCCGATGCGGGAGTCGAGCTGCGCGAGCACCTCCTGCCCGCGGGGGTCCTTGTTGACGAGGTGGGCGGCGACGAAACCGCCGACGATGCCCAACGCGAACCAGACGAGGCTTCTCACGATCACCACTTCTTCCTCGATACGACGCCGCGGTCGCGGCATTCCCCCATCGTAGGCGAGGGCCCCCGCGGAGCGCGCGTCCGCCGGTCGGATGCCGCGGACTCGGTCGCCGAGGTCGCGACCGGCTCCCGCAGCGGCGCGAGGCTCGAACACGCGCACGCTCCTCGGCGAGTCCCGCCGCGACGCGGGCAGTCTCAGGCCGCTCCCCGGAAATCGGGGCGGGATCGGCGATGGGTCGCGCGCAAGCGCGACCCGAGAACCAGAAAGGGCGCCGGGAGAACCCGGCGCCCTTCTGTGCTCGCTGAGGTCAGCGGGCGGCGTAGTACTCGACGACGAGCTGCACGTCACACGTGACGGGCACCTCGGCGCGCTTGGGGCGACGAACGAGCTTCGCCTGCAGCGTCGAGAGGTCGACCTCGAGGTAGCCCGGAACGGGGGGCAGCACTTCGGCGTGCCCACCGGCGGCGGCGACCTGGAAGGGCTCGAGACCCTCGCTCTTGGTCTTGACGTGGATCAGCTGACCCGGCTTCACGCGGAACGACGGGCGGTCCACGAGCTGGCCGTCGACCATGATGTGGCGGTGCACGACGAGCTGGCGAGCCTGCGCGGTGGTGCGGGCGAAGCCCGAACGCACGACGAGGGCGTCCAGACGCATCTCGAGCAGCTCGACCAGGTTCTCACCGGTCAGGCCGTCGGTGCGGCGGGCCTCGTTGAACGCGATGCGCAGCTGCTTCTCGCGGATGCCGTACTGCTCGCGCAGACGCTGCTTCTCGCGGAGACGGACGGCGTAGTCGCTGTCGGCCTTGCGCTTGGTGCGACCGTGCTCGCCGGGAGCGTAGGGACGCTTCTCGAGGTAGCGGGCGGCCTTGGGGGTGAGTGCGACGCCGAGGGCGCGCGACAGACGCACCTTGCGGCGGTCCTGAGACTTCGTGGTCACGAAGTTCTCCTTCCGATGACGTGGCCGCGCCTTTCACGGCTCACGGGCGTATCGCCCCCTTCCGCCCGATCCGAAGCGCACGCCGGGGCGCACCGGAAGGTGATCACAGGAAGGAGGGGATGCCCGAAAACCCTGTTTCGAGCCGGTTCATGCTATCAGAGCCACCCACGCGTGCCCTCTGCACGCTCACTTCCCGTCGAGGATGCGTCGGATCTTCTCCAGGCGCGCGGAGACGTCGCGCTCGGTGCCGTGATTCGTGGGCTCGTAGTAGCGCTTGCCCCGGAGTTCGTCGGGCAGGTACTGCTGCGCCACGATGCCGATCTCGCTGTCGTGCGCGTACTTGTACCCCTTGCCGTGTCCCAGGCGCTTGGCGCCCGGGTAGTGCGCGTCGCGGAGGTGCATCGGCACGCGTCCGAAACCACCGGCGCGTACGTCGGCGATCGCGGCATTGATGGCGTTGTAGGCGGCGTTCGACTTGGCGGTCGTCGCGAGGTACACCGTCGCTTCGGCGAGGGGGATGCGGCCCTCGGGCATGCCGATGAAGGCGACGGCGTCCGCCGCCGCGACGGCGATCTGCAGCGCCTGCGGATCGGCCATGCCGATGTCTTCCGCGGCGGAGATCACCAGGCGCCGCGCGATGAAACGGGGATCCTCCCCCGCCTCGATCATCCGCGCGAGGTAGTGGATCGCGGCATCCGGATCCGAACCTCGCACCGACTTGATGAAGGCGCTGATCACGTCGTAGTGCTCGTCGCCCTGGCGGTCGTAACGCAGCAGAGCGCGGTCCACGGCCTGGGCGATGTGGTCGGCGGTGATCACGGGGAGCTCTCCCCCGTCGTCGACGAACGGTCCCGGATCCTGCTCCTCGTCATCGTCTTCATCGTCGTCTCCGCCGGATGCCGACGCGGGGGCGACGCCGTCGTCGCCCGCGACCGAGGCCGCGGCTTCGAGGGCGGTGAGAGCGCGACGGGCGTCTCCGGATGCCAGGCGGACCAGGGCGGCGCGAGCGTCGTCCTCGAGCACGACGCGGCCGGCCAGACCGCGCGGGTCGGTCACGGCTCGGTCCACGAGGGCGCCCAGGTCGTCGTCGCCGAGGGGACGGAGCGTGAGCAGGAGAGAACGCGACAGCAACGGCGAGATGACCGAGAACGAGGGGTTCTCGGTGGTCGCGGCGATGAGCACGACCCACCCGTTCTCGACCCCCGGCAGCAGGGCGTCCTGCTGGGCCTTCGTGAAGCGGTGGATCTCGTCGAGGAAGAGGATCGTGGACTGCCCGTAGAGATCGCGCTGCGTGAGCGCTTCTTGCATGACCTCGCGCACGTCTTTCACACCCGCCGTGATCGCTGAGAGCTCGACGAAGCGGCGCCCCGACGACCGCGCGATCGCCTGGGCGAGCGTGGTCTTGCCCGTTCCGGGCGGGCCCCACAGGATCACCGAGGCGGCGGTGACGGATGCCGAGGAGTCGGTCGTCGCGAGCGTGACCAGCGGGGACCCGGGTCGCAACAGATGCCCCTGGCCGGCGACCTCGTCGAGGCTCACGGGGCGCATGCGCACCGCGAGCGGCGTCTGGCCCTGGAAGAGCGCGGAAGATGGGGTCACCACACCAGGCTAACCGCGGCCTCCGACACCGTGTCCGCGAGCGGCGAACCCGGTCGCCGGACGGCTCTTTGTAGGATCGACGTGCCCGGACGGGCGGAGGAGGTCGATGTGGCGGCGCGCGGAAAAGACCGGCAGGCGCGAGAGCAGCGCGAGCGTGCTCGCGCGTATCAGGCGCGGCTCGAGCTCCACGAGCGTCAGGGGCGACGCCGCACACGCGACAACCTCATCGGTCTCGTGGTCGGGCTCGTCCTGATCGCCGGCGCGGTCGGCGCACAGACCGTCTACTTCGTCGCGGGCCCGGGCGCACCGGACCCGGCACCCTCGTCGACCGACACACCCGCGACGCCCGCCCCGACGGAGGTCCCCGCTCCCGTGCCGTCGGAGTCGACCACTCCTTGACCTCTCGCGCCGTGCGGTGGGAACGGCCGCGCGGTGATCGGCAGGGCTCGATCCTGTAACCCCGGGGTCGCGCGTACTAGGCTCGGAGGGTCCTTCTCCCCCAGGCGGTTCTGCCGCGATGAGGTGCTACCCGTGACTTCCGTCCCCACTCCCGAGACCTCCGACCCGCGCGACGACGAGAACGCCGTCGAGGTCGATCCCACCGCCACGACCTCGGTCGAGGCGGAGACCGATGCATCTTCGGCCCCGAGCGCCTCCTCCGACGAGGCCGCCGGGCCCGTCGAGGAGCACGAAGCTCCCGCGGGTGAGATGCCGATCGCAGAGCAGTCGTCGGATGCCGCTGAGCCGGCGTCCACCGCCGATGCTCCCTCCGGCGATGACGCGATCGACGACGGTGCGACCGCCGAGGTCGAGGCCTCCTCCGACGCGGCTGAGGCGCCCAACACCCCTTCCGCGCCCGCGCAGCCCGCCGCTCCGCGGCCCGGCGCGCGCATCCCCGGACCGCCTCCGGGAAAGACCGCGTCCACTTCGACCGCGCAGCCGTGGGGTCGCGTCGACGAAGAGGGCACCGTCTCGGTCCGCGAGGGTGAGGACTGGCGCGTCGTGGGGCAGTACCCCGACGGCACGCCCGCGGAAGCTCTCGCTTACTATCAGCGCAAGTTCTCGGATCTCGCCGGCGAGGTCACCCTGCTCGAGACGCGTCATCGTCGCGGTGGGGCGTCGGCATCCGACCTCCGTTCGACGGCGAAGACCCTTCGCGGCAAGCTCGACGGTGCGGCCGCGGTGGGCGATCTCGCGGCCCTGATCGCTCGCGTGGATGCCCTCACCTCTGAGCTCGCCGAGGCGAGCGAGACCGAGGCCGTCGCCGCCAAGCAGGCCACTGAAGAGGCTGTGCGCGAGCGGACCGCGATCGTCGAAGAGGCCGAGGCCCTCGCCGCCCGTGACCCGCAGACGGTGCAGTGGAAGCAGATGACCGCCGAGATGACGGCTCTGTTCGACCGGTGGCAGGCTCACCAGCAGAACGGCCCCCGTCTGTCGAAGTCGACCGCTCAGCAGCTCTGGCGCCGGTTCCGCGACGCCCGCGCCACGGTCGACCGTCACCGCCGCGAGTTCTTCTCTTCGCTCGACGAGGTCCACAAGTCCGCCCGCGAGGCGAAGACGCGTCTCGTCGAGCGCGCCGAGGCCCTCGCGCCGCGTGGCGAGGACGGCATCGGGGCATACCGCGACCTGCTCGACGCGTGGAAGGCCTCGGGCCGCGCCGGCCGCAAGGTCGACGACGCGCTCTGGGCTCGTTTCAAGGCTGCGGGAGATGCCCTCTACGGAGCGCGCATCGAGCGTGAGTCCGCCGACGCCGAGGCCTCGAAGGAGAAGATCGAGCAGAAGCGTGCGTTGCTCGAGAAGGCCGCACCCATCGTCGACGAGAAGAACCTCGCGACCGCCCGCCAGAAGCTCACCGCCATCCAGCGCGAGTGGGACGAGATCGGCCGGATCTTCCCCCGCGACAAGGAGCGTGTCCTCGACGACGAGCTCCGCAAGATCGAGCAGAGTGTGCGCACCCGCGAGGACGCCGACTGGAAGCGGAACGACCCCGAGCAGAAGGCGCGTGCCAACGACATGACGCGCCAGCTGACCGACGCGATCGACAAGCTCGAGGCCGAACTCGCCGAGGCCGAGTCGCGCGGCGACAAGCGCGCCGCGGCTCAGGCATCGGAGGCTCTCGAAGCGCGCCGCACCTGGCTCCGCGCCCTCGGCGGCTGATCGGTTCTCCACAGGTCGACGGTTCCGACCGTCACGGGCGACACCGCCCCGTCACACTGACGGGATGGTGTCGCCCTTTCTGTTCTTCCCCGGGGAGCGTCTCGCGTTGAGCGAACTGAGCGCTGCGTGTCTCGACGGGCTGCTGGTGCCCCTCGGCGAAGGGTTCATGCCCGCCGATGCGGTCGAGACGGCGTGGATGCGCGCCCGTAGCCTGCTGCCCCTTCTCGGGGAGCGATGGGCGGGAGTGCGCCTGACCGCCGCGTGGGTGCACGGAGGGATTCCGACCGAGCCGACGCGGCATCACCTTCAGCGGGTCGTGACGAGGCGGACACGGGCCCATGACGGGACCCGTGCGGTGTATCACGACGTGCGCCTGCCACCCGCAGATACGACGTCGCTCGCCGGCGTACACCTCAGCACACCGGGACGCACGCTGGCCGACCTCGCCCGCTCCGACGACGAGCATCAGCGCGCTGCGGCGGTCGCGTGGGCGGCGTCCGATCCGCGAGCGAGAAGCGATGCGCGAGCGTGGCTCGATCGGCATCCGACCTTCCCCTACGGACGGAGAGGGATCGCGCTGCTCGCGACCGCGGACTCGGAACGCTGATGCGGCGGCTAGGAGGAGGTCACGCGGTAGACGTCGTAAACGGCGTCGATGCGTCGTACGGCGTTGAGCACGCGGTCGAGGTGCACGGTGTCACCCATCTCGAACACGAACTTGCTGAGCGCCAGACGGTCGTTCGTGGTCGACACGGTGGCCGACAGGATGTTGACGTGATGCTCGCTCAGCACACGGGTCACATCGCTCAGGAGCCCCGAGCGGTCGAGGGCCTCGACCTGGATCTGTACGAGGAAGACGCTCTTCGTGGTGGGTGCCCACTCCACGTCGATCAGTCGGTCGGGCTCTTCCTTCAGCGCCTTGACGTTGGTGCAGTCGCCGCGGTGAACCGAGACGCCGCTCCCCCGCGTGACGAAACCGACGATCTCGTCTCCCGGGACCGGCGTACAGCACTTGGCGAGCTTGACGAGGATGTCGGGGGCACCGCGCACGAGCACGCCCGAATCGCCACCGCGCGGGGCACGGCTGCGACCGACGGGGATGTCGATGGGCCCGGTGTTGGTCTCTTCGACGTTGACGAGCGCCGTGACCTTCTCGATCACGGACTGCGTCGAGACGTGGCCCTCGCCGACGGCGGCGTACAGGGCTGAGACGTCTTCGTAGTGGAAGAGGCGAGCGACCTCGGTGAACGAGTCCTGGTTCATCAGCCGCTGCAGTGGCAGGTTCTGCCGGCGCATGGCACGGGCGATGGAGTCCTTGCCCTGTTCGATGGCTTCTTCGCGACGTTCCTTGGTGAACCACCCGCGGATCTTGTTGCGCGCGCGGGTGCTCTTGACGAAGCCGAGCCAGTCCTGGCTCGGACCCGCGTCGGGGTTCTTGGAGGTGAAGACCTCTACGACGTCACCGCTCTGCAGCGTCGACTCGAGCGGCACCAGGCGTCCGTTGACCTTGGCCCCCATGGTGCGGTGGCCGATCTCGGTGTGCACGGCGTAGGCGAAGTCGACCGGGGTCGCGCCGGTCGGCAGGCCGACCACACGGCCCTTCGGCGTGAAGACGTAGACCTCTTTCGCGCCGATCTCGAAGCGCAGCGAGTCGAGGAACTCCCCCGGGTCGGCGGTCTCGGCCTGCCAGTCCGAGATGTGCGCGATCCAGGCCATGTCGGCGTCGACGGCCTTGGCGTCGGCTTTGCCGCCCGCCATCCGCTCCTTGTACTTCCAGTGCGCGGCGACACCGAACTCCGCCTGCTGGTGCATCTCGTGCGTGCGGATCTGGATCTCGACCGTGCGTCCGCCCGGGCCGATCACCGTGGTGTGCAGCGACTGGTACAGGTTGAACTTCGGCGTGGCGATGTAGTCCTTGAATCGCCCCGGCAGGGGCGTCCACCGCGCGTGGATGGCGCCGAGCACCGCGTAGCAGTCGCGGACGGTGCCGACGAGGATGCGAATACCGATGAGGTCGTAGATGTCGTCGAACTCGCGACCTCGAACGACCATCTTCTGGTACACGGAGTAGAGCTGCTTCGGGCGTCCCATCACGCGGCCGCGGACGCGCAGTTCGCGCAGGTCGGCGTCGACGGCGTCGATGACGTTCTGGACGTACTGCTCGCGCTGCGGCGTACGCTGCTTGACCAGGCTGTCGATCTCGGCGTAGAGCTTGGGATGCATCACCGCGAAAGAGAGGTCTTCGAGCTCGCTCTTGATCGCCTGGATACCGAGGCGGTGCGCGAGGGGCGCGTAGATCTCGAGAGTCTCGGTGGCCTTCTTCGCGGCCTTGTGCGGGGGCACGAAGCCCCAGGTCCGGGCGTTGTGCAGGCGATCGGCGAGCTTGATGAGCAGGACGCGGATGTCTTTCGACATCGCCACGATCATCTTCCGCACGGTCTCTGCCTGCGCGCTGTCGCCGTACTTGACCTTGTCGAGCTTGGTCACTCCGTCGACGAGCATCGCGACCTCGTCGCCGAAGTCGGCTGCGAGCTCGTCGAGGGGGTATCCCGTGTCTTCGACGGTGTCGTGCAGCAGAGCGGCGGCGATGGCCTTCGGCCCCAAGCCGAGTTCGGCGAGGATCTGCGCGACGGCGAGCGGGTGCGTGATGTACGGCTCGCCGCTCTGGCGCTTCTGCCCGTCATGCGCCTTGTCGGCGACGGCATAGGCCCGCTCGATGATCGCGAGGTCGCCCTTGGGGTGGTGCGTACGCACCGTCCGCAACAGCTTGTCGACGTCGTCGCGGCGAGCGGCGCGCGAGAAGATGCGCGGGACCAGACGCCGGAGCGAAGACGGCGGCGGCGCGGAGGAAGTGGTCTCAGCCATGTGCCACCCCTTCCTTACGGCCAGTCGATCAAGTCTATGCCTCGAGACAGGAGTCCAAGGCGGGGTCCGCGGGTGAGACCCCGGGGGCGGGGCCCCGGCCTCAGGCCGGGACACCCGCCTTCTCGCGAGCCGCCACGACACGTGCGTCGCGCTGAGCGATCGGCTTCTCCTTCTCGCGCAGCAGGGCGTACATCGGGACGGCGACGAAGAGCGTCGAATACGCGGCGACGATCGTGCCGACGAAGATCGACAGCGAGATGTCGCTGAGCGTGCGCGCGCCGAGCGGCACACCGATGAAGAGGATCGCGCCGACGGGCAGGATCGCGACCACCGTGGTGTTGATCGATCGGATCAGCGTCTGGTTGGCGGCGAGGTTGACCGACTCCGCGAACGTGCGACCGGAGATCTCGCCGTCGTCCCTGGTGTTCTCTCTCACCTTGTCGAAGACGACGGTGGTGTCGTAGAGGGCGTAGGAGAGGATGGTCAAGAAGCCGATGACGGCGGCCGGCGAGATCTCGAAGCCGAAGACGGCGTAGACACCGATGGTGATGACGAGCACGTCGACGAGACCGATGATCGCGGCGACCGACATCTTCCACGTGCGGAAGTAGAGCGCCAGGATCAGGAAGGTCAGCGCGAGGAAGATCGACAGACCCCAGAGCGACTGTCGGGTGACGTCGTTGCCCCAGGTGGGTCCGATGAACGAGTTCGTGATCTCCGAGGCGGGAACGTCGTATGCCGTCGCGAGGGCGGCCGAGACCGCCTGCGTCTGGTCGTTGTCCAGCTGGTCGGTCTGCACGCGCACGGACTGATCGCTGATCGTGGTGACGCGCGTCGCGGCATCCGGGACGACCGAGGTGACGGCCTGCGTGGCCAGAGCCTGGTCGAACGTCGACGGGTTGGACACCGTGAACTGCGAGCCGCCGGTGAACTCGATCGAGAACTGCACGGGGCGGAACAGCGGAACGAGGGCCGCGCCGATCACGAGGACCGCGGCGATGATGAACCACAGGCGACGACGCTGCACGAAGGGGAAGGACGTCTTCCCCGAGTAGAGGTCGTTACCGAGCTGCGACATGGAGCGCATCAGTCGTCTCCCTCCTTCGTGGAGCGGCTATCACCGCGGCTGGCGGCCGCCAGTTCGGCCTGCTTGCGTTCGGCGATCGTCTGCCGACGCTGAGCCTCGCCGCGAGACTTCTTCACCCGGCCCGCGTCGACCACGGGAGCCCGGAACTGCGCGCGACCGCGGTACACGGCGCCGAGGGCGTTGGGGTCCATCCCCGAGAGGGGATGGCCCGAGCCGAAGAACCGGGTGCGAGCGAGCAACTGCATCACGGGGTGCGTGAACAGGATGAAGATCAAGATGTCGATCGCGGTCGTGAGGCCGAGCGTGAACGCGAAGCCCTTCACCGTGGCATCCGCGAGGATGTACAGCACGACGGCCGCGAGGATGTTGATCGACTTCGAGATGTAGATCGTGCGCTTGGCGCGCGACCAGCCGTCTTCGACAGCAGCGGTGATCGACTTGCCGTCGCGCAATTCGTCTCTGATTCTCTCGAAGTAGACGATGAACGAGTCGGCGGTGAAGCCGATCGTCACGATCAGACCCGCGACGCCCGCGAGCGAGAGGCGGAAGCCCGCTCGCCACGCCAGGACGCACAGCGCGAGATACGTCAGCACCGCCATCACGCCGAGCGAGGCGATGATGACCGTGCCGAGCGCGCGGTAGACGATGAGCGAGTAGATCGCGACGAGACCGAGGCCGATGAGGCCGGCGATGAAACCGACCTGCAACTGCTGCGAACCGAGCGTCGCCGACACGGTGTCGGAGCTGACCACCTGGAAGCTCAGCGGCAGGGCGCCGTACTTCAGCTGGTCGGCGAGGGCCTTCGACGACTCCTGCGTGAACGAGCCGGTGATGCTGGGGCGACCGTCGACGATGATGCCGTTCATGGACGGTGCCGACAGCACGGAGCCGTCGAGCACGAACGCGAACTGGTTCAGCGGCGGCTGCGCTCCGTAGAGGCGCTGGCTGATCTCGGCGAACTTCTGCGTGCCCTGGTCGTTGAAGACGAGGTTGACGGCCCACTGGCCGGTGTTCTGCTCCTGGCCGTTGGTGGCGTTGGAGATGTCGGTGCCGTCGAGCTCGACGGGGCCGAGGATGTACTTCTGCCCGTCGTTCGTGCCGCACGTGATCATCGGCTGATCGGCCGGAGCCTGGGCGGGATTGCTCGGCGGGTTCGCGCAGTCGTACGCGAGGAACTGCGCCTGCAGAGCCGGGGTGATGTAGGCCGGGTCGCTCGCATTGGTCGGCGAGGCGGTCGGCGTCGACGGCAGGCTCGGGTCGGGCGTCGGGTACGGCGTGGAGACACCGTCCTGACCCACGAACGAGGTCGCCGGCGAGCCGCTGAACAGCACCGGGCGCAACTGCAGCTGGGCCGAGCTCTGGATGCGCTGGCGCGTGGCCTCATCGGCCTGGCCGGGGATCTGCACGACGATGTTGCGGCCACCCTCGGTGGCCACGTCGGCTTCACCCACGCCCGAGGCGTCGACGCGTTGGCGGATGATCGTGACGGCCTGAGCCAGCTGTTCGCTGTCGGGCGCGGCGCCGTCGGTGGTCTGGGCTTGCAGGATGATCTGCGTGCCGCCCTGGAGGTCGAGCGCGAGCTCGGGGGTCCAGGAACTGGCGTTGAAGACGTACACGCCCAGCGCGTTGATGCCGAAGAGCACGCCGGTGATGGCGAGCAATCCGGTCAAAACGCGCCAGGCGTGACGGACAGGAGTCGAGGGCGCCACGGAGTCGGCTTTCTGTGCGGCGGTGAACGAAACGGCGGGAGGGGCGATCAGACCGCGGGGCGGTCCTTGTCATCGCGCTCTGCGTCGGCGGCGTGCTGGCGGGCGGCGCGCTGGTCCTCGCTGATCGAGGTGATGTCGCCATCGGCGACACCGGCGACGTACTCGGCCTCGGTCTCTTCGGCTTCGATGTACTCGTCCTCGGTCACCGTGCCCGCGGCGGGGTCGACGATGCGCAGGATCGCCTGGCTGTGCACCTTGATGACGACGCCGGGGGCGATCTCGACGTGCGCGGGCTTGTCGAGGTCTTCGGCGTCGTACTCGACGATGGTGCCGTAGAGGCCGCCCTGCAGCAGCACCTCGGCACCGGGGACCGTCTCGCGAGCCTTCTGCTCGAGCTCGGCCTTCTGCTTCTTCATGCGCCGGCGGGAGCTCAGGAACATGAAGACGAGCAGACCGGCGAACAGGATGAGCAGGAGGAAACTGGAGTCCATGGAGGCGGTGCACCTTTCAGATCAGGCGCGCCGTGCGGCACTGCCTAGCGTGGGTCGGGGAATCCCCCGCCGAGTATAGGTCATGACCCCCGGGTGAATCGGAGCATGCCGTCGGGATGGGGTGCTCCGAGGTGGTCGTACGCCTCGGGAGTCGCCACACGGCCGCGCGGGGTCCGACCCATGAATCCGATGCGCACGAGGTACGGCTCGACGACCGACTCGATGGTCTCCGGCTCTTCTCCCACGGCCACGGCGAGGGTGCTGAGCCCCACCGGTCCCCCGCGGAATCGGCGCACGAGGGCGTCGAGGACGGCCCGGTCGAGGCGGTCGAGTCCGATGGCATCCACGTCGTAGAGATCGAGGGCTGCGCCCACCGTGCGTACGTCGGCGTGACCCTCGTCGGTACCGGTCGACGGGCCGTTCACGACCAGGTAATCCCGGACGCGCCGGAGCAGGCGATTGGCGATACGGGGAGTTCCTCGCGACCGGCGCGCGATCTCGGAACGCGCGGTGCCCGGCAGGCCGACATCGAGCATGGATGCCGAGCGCGAGACGACCCGCTCCAGCTCTTCCGGCTCGTAGTACTCGAGGTGAGCGGTGAACCCGAAGCGGTCGCGCAGCGGGTTCGGCAGCAGGCCCGCGCGTGTCGTGGCGCCCACGAGGGTGAAGGGAGCGAGGTCGAGGGGGATGCTGGTCGCGCCCGCGCCCTTTCCCACCATGATGTCGATGCGGAAGTCCTCCATCGCGAGATAGAGCATCTCTTCCGCCGAGCGCGCCATGCGGTGGATCTCGTCGATGAAGAGCACCTCCCCCGGCGTGAGCGACGACAGCAGGGCGGCGAGGTCGCCCGCGTGCTGGATCGCGGGGCCGCTCGACAGGCGCAGCGGCCGACCGCTCTCGTGGGCCACGATCATTGCGAGGGTGGTCTTGCCGAGCCCCGGAGGACCCGAGAGCAGGATGTGATCGGGCGAGCGCTGCTGGATCCGGGCGGCGTCGAGCAGCAGCTGCAACTGGCCGCGCACCTTCTGCTGACCGACGAACTCGGCGAGCGAGGTGGGGCGCAGGGCGCCTTCGATAGCGAGTTCGACCTCGTCGTCGGGCGTTCCGGCGTCGCGGACGTCAGCCACTCACGCTCTCCTTCCGGGCGGGACCCAGCAGCGCGAGAGTGAGGCGGAGGAGCGATTGGACCGAGGCGCGGTCGGCCTCGGAGGCGGATTCGGCGACGGATGCCACGGCCTCGGCCGCGGTTCGTTCCGTCCAGCCCAGGCCCACGAGCGCCTGCGTGACCTGCGCGGGAATCTGTCCGTGCGGTGAGGCGGCGGCGGGAGCCGCGGACGGCGCGACCTGCAGCTTGCCGGCCAGCTGCACGACGATGAGCTTCGCGGTCTTGGGGCCGATGCCCGAGACGCGGCGGAACGGGGCGTCGTCGTCGTCGGCCACGGCCTGGGCGATCTGCGGCACGGTGAGCGACGACAGCACGCCGAGGGCGGACTTCGGGCCGACGCCGGTGACGCTGATCAGTTGCGTGAAGACGGTGAGTTCTTCACGGGCCTCGAACCCGTAGAGCGACAGCGCGTCCTCGCGCACGATGAGGTTGGTGTGCAGGTGGACGTCGTCGCCGACGTGCACCGTGCGTGCCAGCTGGGCGGTCACCGCGACGGAGAAGCCGACACCTCCCACCACGATGACCAGCGAGTCGTCGGCGACGTGAGCCGCCGTACCGTGCAGCGAGGAGATCATCGGACCAGCTTACGCGCCCGTTCGTACATGTGTTCGAGCGACACGCGTCGGCGGGGTGCGCTTCTTCTCGGCATCCCGCCAGGCTTTCTGCGCGGGTGTCAGAGTGTCGTCGCCCGACGCTGCGGCGGCTCCCCCGCGCCAGGCGTGGCACAGGGCGATGGCCAGGGCGTCAGCGGCGTCCGCGGGCTGCGGAAGGGAGTCGAGACGCAGCACCCGCGCGACCATCGTCTGCACCTGCAGCTTGTCGGCGGAGCCGTAGCCGGTGATCGCGGCCTTGACCTCGCTGGGCGTGTGGGTCGCGGCGGCGAGCCCGTGTTCGGCGGCGAGCAGCAACGCGATGCCGCTGGCTTGGGCGGTGCCCATCACCGAGTGCAGGTTGTTCTGGGCGAAGACGCGCTCGACGGCGACGACGTGCGGCTGGTGTCGGACGAGCACCTCGCGGATGCCGGCGGCGATCGCCGCAAGGCGCTTCTCGATCGGATCCGTCGGTGCGGATCGAGCGACGCCCACGTGCACGAGGGAGGCCGTGCGGTTCGGCGAGACGTCGACGACGCCGAGGCCGCAGCGGGTCAGTCCGGGGTCGATGCCGAGGACGCGGAGGGAACGAGACACGGCCCCCACGCTAAGCGCCGGGGGCCGTGCCGAGGAGAGGGCGCGCCCTTACTCGTCGTTCTCGAGCTCGGCCTGGACCTCGGCCGTCATGTCGAAGTTGGTGTAGACGTTCTGCACGTCGTCGCTGTCTTCCAGAGCGTCGATGAGGCGGAACACCTTGCGGGCGGTGTCGGCGTCGACCTCGACCTTGAGGGAGGGGACGAACTCGACGTCGGCGGAGTCGTACTCGATGCCGGCATCCTGCAGAGCACTGCGCACCGACACGAGGTCGGAGGCCTCGGTGATGACGCCGAAGCCCTCGCCGTGCGGCTCGACCTCTTCGGCTCCGGCCTCGAGGACCGCGAGCATGACGTCGTCTTCGGTGGTGCCCTCGGAGGGGACCACGATGACGCCCTTGCGGCTGAAGTTGTAGGCGACGCTGCCCGGGTCGGCGAGGGTGCCGCCGTTACGGCTGAGGGCTGTGCGCACCTCGGCTGCGGCGCGGTTCTTGTTGTCGGTCAGACACTCGATGAGGAAGGCCACCCCGTTGGGTCCGTAGCCCTCGTACATGATCGAGGTGTACTCGACGGCTTCGCCGCCGATACCGGCACCGCGCTTGATCGCGCGGTCGATGTTGTCTTTGGGGACCGAGGTCTTCTTCGCCTTGAGCACGGCGTCGAAGAGGGTGGGGTTGCCCTGGAGGTCGGCTCCACCGAGCTTCGCGGCGACCTCGATGTTCTTGATGAGCTTGGCCCACGACTTGGCGCGGCGGGAGTCGATGACCGCCTTCTTGTGCTTGGTCGTGGCCCATTTGGAGTGTCCGGACATGGCTTCCAGTCTAGAGCGCGGGCGCGCGCGTGCTGTGTCGGGTGGACACGTGGTCCAGGAATCGGCGATGGAAGCGCGTCTCCCCCGTCGATTCGGGGTGGAACGCGGTGCCCAGCAGTGCGCCCTGTTCGATCGCCACGACACGTCCATCGGGAAGGGATGCCAGGGGCTCGGCATCCGGTCCCCACTCGACGACCGCGGGCGCACGGATGAAGACGGCGTGCACCGGCGGATCACCCAGGGCGGGGACGTCGAGGTCGGTCTCGAACGAGGCGGTCTGGCTGCCGAAGACATTGCGGGCGACGCGCGCGTCGATGCCCCCGAAGGTCCGCTGGCCGGTGATGGCGCCGTCGATGCGGTCGGCGAGCAGGATGAGTCCCGCGCACGTGCCGTACATCGGCATCCCGGCCGCGATCGCCTCGCGGATGGGGTCGAAGAGGCCGAAGGCGCGCGCGAGCTTGTCGATGACGCTCGACTCGCCGCCGGGAAGGACGAGGCCTTCCACGGCGGCGAGCTCCTCGGGCCGGCGCACGGGGCGTGCGTCGGCGCCGAGGGCGGTCAGGACCGCGAGATGCTCTCGCACGTCTCCCTGGAGTGCGAGAACGCCGACGCGGGGCTTACCAGCCACGCTCGGCGAGGCGGTGCGGGGCGGGGAGGTCGGCGACGTTGATGCCGACCATCGCCTCACCGAGTCCGCGCGAGGCCTCGGCCACGATCTTGGGGTCGTCGTGGAAGGTCGTGGCCTTCACGATGGCCGCCGCGCGCTGGGCGGGGTTGCCCGACTTGAAGATGCCCGAGCCCACGAAGACGCCGTCGGCGCCGAGCTGCATCATCATCGCAGCGTCCGCGGGAGTGGCCACGCCCCCGGCCGTGAACAGCACGACGGGCAGCTCGCCGGTCTCGGCGATCTCGGCAACCAGGTCGTAGGGTGCCTGCAGCTCCTTGGCGGCGACGTAAAGCTCGTCCTTGGTCTTGGCGCGCAGGGCGTTGATCTCGCCGCGGATGGTGCGGATGTGCTTGGTGGCCTCGGACACGTCGCCGGTGCCGGCCTCGCCCTTCGAGCGGATCATCGCCGCGCCCTCGGTGATGCGGCGCAGCGCCTCGCCCAGGTTGGTCGCCCCGCACACGAACGGCACGGTGAAGTCGTACTTGTCGATGTGGTTGACGTAGTCGGCGGGCGAGAGCACCTCGGATTCGTCGATGTAGTCGACGCCGAGCTCCTGAAGGATCTGCGCCTCGACGAAGTGGCCGATGCGGGCCTTGGCCATGACCGGGATCGACACCGACGCGATGATGTCGTCGATCAGGTCGGGATCGCTCATGCGTGCCACGCCGCCCTGGGCGCGGATGTCGGCGGGCACACGCTCGAGCGCCATGACGGCTACGGCGCCGGCGTCCTCGGCGATGCGCGCCTGGTCGGCGGTGACGACGTCCATGATGACGCCGCCCTTGAGCATCTCGGCGAGTCCGCGCTTGACGCGGGAGGTTCCGGTGTCGGTCATGTCCACTCCGTTCGGCGCCCGGGGGCGCGAGATGCGCGCTTCGGGGCGCGTCTAATTGGCTTAGGCCAAACCGTAGCATGGCGCAGGACATAGGCTGGTCTCGACTCAGGGGGGCTATGACCATCGATATGACCGGCCGATCGGCATCCGGCATCGCCGCCGACCTACGCGAACGGATCGAGCGGGGCGAGCTCTCACCGGGGACGCTCCTCCCATCGGTGCGGGCCGTCGCCGCCGACCTCGGCGTGAACCGGAACACGGTCGTCGCGGCCTACCGCCAGCTTGCGCAGGCGGGGCTCGTCGAGGCGCGAGGCCGCGGCGGCACGCGTGTCGCCGACCGTACCGCCGTCGCTCAGGAGGGCTACACGCCCGATACCGTCCTGCGCGACGTGGGTACCGGTAACCCCGACCCCGCGCTCATTCCCGACCCCACCGCGGCCCTGGCGCGCTCGACGCGCCCGGTGCTCTACGGGGAGCCGGTCATCGACCCGGGCTTGGAGGCCTGGGCCCGCGGCTGGATGGCCGACCAGCTGCCCCATGACGATCTGCTGATCACCGTCACCAGCGGCGCGAGTGACGCGATCGAGCGCCTCCTCGCGCAGGTCCTGCAGCGTGACGACGCCGTGGCGCTGGAGGACCCGTGCTTCTTGTCGGCGCTGCACACGGTCCGCACCGGCGGGTATCGCGCGGTGCCGGTGGCGGTGGATGCCGAGGGCATGACCGTCGAGGGACTGCGCGCAGCCCTGGAGGCCGGCGTTCGCGCCGTGATCTGTACGCCCCGTGCGCACAACCCCACGGGGGCGAGCCTGAGCGCCGAGCGCGCCGCGGCCCTGCGGGAGGTGCTCGCGGAGCACCCCTACGTGCTGGTGATCGAGGACGACCACTTCTCGCTCTTGTCGCGTGCTCCCCTGCACTCGGTCATCGGTCCCTCGCAACGCCGGTGGGCGCGCATCCGGTCGATGTCGAAGTTCCTCGGGCCCGACACGTGCCTCGCGGTCACGGCATCCGATCCCGACACGGCCGATGGTCTCGCCGTCCGTCTCACACCGGGCACGACGTGGGTGAGCCACATCCTGCAGCGCATGACCCTCGCTCTCGTCACCGACGATTCCGTTCGAGCCGACATCGAGGCGGCCGCCGAGCACTACGCCGCGCGCAACGCCGCGTTCGCAGCAGCCCTCACCGAACGCGGACTGCCGGTGGCTCCAGGCGACGGCCTCAACCTCTGGGTGCCGCTGCCGGTTCCGGCCGCGTCCGTCCGCGAGGAGCTCATGCACCGCGGCTGGCTGGTACGCGAGGGGGATCCGTTCTTCCTCTCCCCCGACCACGCCGGCGCCTTCTTGCGCCTGACGGTGCACGACCTCGACGAGGCCTCGGCCGCCGCCCTCGCCGACGACCTCGCCGTCGCCGCGGGCGCACTCCGTCCGGGCGTCCGAGGTGGGAGGATCGAGGCATGAAGGTTCTCTCGATCCAGTCGGCCGTCGCGTTCGGGCACGTCGGCAATTCCGCCGCTGTCTTCCCCCTCCAGCGCATCGGCGTCGAGGTCCTGCCCGTCTACACGGTCAACTTCTCCAATCACACCGGCTACGGTGCCTGGCGCGGACCCCTCATCTCTCCCGCCGACGTCGCCGACGTGCTCACCGGTATCGAGGAGCGCGGCGTTTTCCCCGAGATCGACGTGGTCCTCTCGGGTTACCAGGGCGGCGAGGGCATCGCCGACGTCATCATCGACGTCGTCGAGCGGGTCAAGAGGGCGAATCCGGATGCCGTCTACGCCTGCGACCCCGTCATGGGCAACGCCAAGTCGGGCTGCTTCGTGGCGCCCGCGATTCCCGAGCTGTTGCGAGAGCGTGTCGTGCCGGTGGCCGACATCCTGACGCCGAACCAGTTCGAACTCGGATTCCTCACCGGCACCGAGCCCGACGGCATCGACTCGACCCTCGCCTCGGCCGATCTCGTGCGCGAGCGGGGTCCGCGGACGATCCTCGTCACGAGCGTGGAACGCCCCGACCGAGAGGCCGACACCATCGAGATGATGGTCGTCGACGACGCCGGCGCGTGGATCGTGCAGACGCCTCTCATCCCCATGAAGGCCAACGGCTCCGGAGATGTGACGGCGGCGCTCTTCACCGCCCACTACCGCCGCAGCGGCGACGCGGCCGACGCCCTGGCGCGCACGGCGTCGAGTGTCTTCGATCTGCTCTCGAACACCTTCGAATCCGGATCGCGCGAACTGCGACTCATCGAGTCGCAGGAGGCCTACGCGAACCCCCGTCTGCAGTTCGCCGTCCGCCAGGTGCGCTGACGCGGCTCAGCCGCCGTACACCTCTCGATACGCGGCGACCCAGGCGTCGCCGTCGGCGGGGCACATGAAGGTCGCGCCGAAGACCATGACGCTCGCGATGGGCTTCTCGGCCTGTGTGCGCGCGGCGCCCTGGAGGTCGCTCGGGATGAGTTGGGCGAACAGCGGGGAGGTCGCGACGTGGGTGTTCATGGTCGAGGCATCGACCTGGTGGCGATTAAGGATCGCCGTCTCGCACGCGTCTCCGGCGAGGGCCAGTGCCAGGCTCTCATCGGCCGACGTCCAGGCCGAACCCTGCTGCTCGACGTACGCCCGCTGCTCGGCGATGAATTCTTTCTGGGCGGGTGTGACCGCGACCAGCGGTGAACCGTCCATCGGAAGCTGCTGCTCGCGGAAGTACTCCTCCCGCTCCGCGAAGACGTCGGACACGTCGTCGGGATCGGCGGTGGTCGACTCCTCGGGCACCGGACTCTGCGCGCCGTCGGGAGCGGAGGTCGGCCGCCCCGCGGCGCCGTCGGGCCCGAGCGGGCTCGGCAGCGGGATGCAGGCTGTCGTCCCGAGGAGGACGGCGGCGAGGGTGAGGGAAAGAACCAGAGGGCGAGTCCGAGAGCTCATGCCGTGACGCTATCGGGAACGCTCTCGTCGCGGACGGGGGTTGTGCATAACCCCGGTTTGCTCGATACGTGGTCGCTCGAGGTTCTGGGAGCGCTCTCGTCCGACGCGTTACGCATGACGTCCAAAGACGCCTTGACAGAGGCCGGTTCGCGACGAGAAGATCGCACCCAAGCGGGTATGTGAGCGTTAACACTGGAGTCGACGCCCCGCGAGAACGCGTCTCCGCAGATCCCGTCAGGGGTCGCGGTCTGCCGGGCAACCCCCTCCCCGACGACGCGCTGTCGTGCGCTTCCGGCCGGCACTCCCCGCCTGCGGCGCGCGGCGTTCCCCCGCCCCACCCGGGCTCGCCTCGTGGCGGTCCGGCACAACGAAAGGTACTCACATGTCTCGGACGACGACGTCCCGAGCAAGAGGTCGAGGATGGAGCCTGGGCAGCGCGCTCTTGACATCCCTTGCCCTCTGTCTCGCCGTGTTCGGCTCAGCCTCCCCCGCCTCGGCCGCACCGACCGCGCCGGTCGGCACGGGCACGAACCAAGAGATTCGCAATCAGCAGAACACCCTGTGCATGGACGACTACGCCTTCGATACTCAGCCGGGTGCCGAGGTGCGCCAGTGGACCTGCCTCGAGGGCCAGAATCAGCTCTGGGCGATCACCGACCTCGGAAACGGCTACGCCGAGATCAAGAACAGGTTCAGCAACCTCTGCCTCGACAACTACAACTTCGCCACCACGAGCGGATCGGAGGTGCGTCAGTGGTCGTGCTGGCGCGGCGACGTGCAGCAGTGGCAGCTGACCGACGTCGGAGGCGGCTGGACCGAGATCCGCAACAAGTACAACAACCTCTGCCTGCAGAGTGTCGCGTCCCCTGCCGACGGGGGGCTGCTGTCGCAGGTCACCTGCGACGGCACCGGCGTCCAGCGCTGGCGCCTTACGGACCCGAACGTGTCGAAGATGACATACACCCTCTACGAGTCGTCGAACCCGTCGGCCGATGAGCTCGATGCCTACGCCCGCATCAGGGACGCGATGGACCGTGCGCTCGCCCGGTACAACAAGTTCAACAACACCTGGCGGCACCTGAATGTCTCCTACGCACCCGGCGTCCCCACGGCCGAGGCCAGCATCAACGGTGACATCCGCTTCGGAAGCAATCGTTCCTACATGGTCGAGGGGACGGCGCTACACGAGATCTCGCACACCGTCGGGGTAGGCACAGCCGGCCACTTTCAGGCCAAATGCGACGCGCAGGATTGGCCCTCCGCCCTACCCCTGCTGAAGTCGTGGGATGGTCCGGACGCGCGGATCAACTGCGGCGGCAGCCACATGTGGCCGTACGGGCTGAACTACTCGGACGAGTTCAGTGAGACCGCGTTCGACCGCAACGTGCGGCTCATCCAGGCGATGCACCATGACGGTCTGTAACGCCTGAAACGACGGTGCCGGTTCGCGAAGACGATCCGCGGACCGGCACCGCCGTGTTCACTCTCCCCAGGCGTCCGAGACCGTGCGGCGCACGTCGCCGAGCAGCTGGGGCAGCGCCTTCGTCTTCGCGATGATCGGGAAGAAGTTCGCGTCCGACGCCCAGCGGGGCACGATGTGCTGGTGCAGGTGCCCGTCGACGCCGGCTCCCGCGATCGCGCCCTGGTTCATGCCCAGGTTGAAGCCGTCGCACTTAGACACCGCCCGCAGCACCCGCATGCCGCGCTGCGTGAGCGCGCCGATCTCGGCGACCTCTTCGTCGGTGGCCTGGTCGTACGTCGCGATGTGGCGGTACGGGCACACCAGCAGGTGGCCCGAGTTGTACGGGAACAGGTTCAGCAGCACGTAAGCGGTCTTCCCGCGCGCGACGATCAGACCGTCCTCGTCGGACTTGTCGGGGGCGGCGCAGAACGGGCAGTTCTGCTCCATAGGCTCCCGGCCCGCCGAGATGTACGCCATGCGGTGCGGAGTCCACAGGCGCTGGAACTCGTCGGGCACGCCCGGGAGCGTCATGGCGTCGACGAGTTCGGCGTCGGTCGTGACCGATCCGGACCCGTCGCTGGCGGGTGTCGGGCCGGCTACCGGCGACGAGTCCGCCGCGACGGCATCCGGATCGGTGGTCACGCGAGATCCTCGGCGGTGTTGACGAGCGTCCGGGCCGAGATCGCCCCGGTGATGCGCGCGACAGCCTCGTCGACGGGGATGCCGTTGAGCTGGGTGCCGTCGCGGAAGCGGAACGAGACCGTGCCGCCCGCGCGGTCCTGCTCCCCCGCGATCAGCATGAGCGGCACCTTCTGCGTGGTGTGCGTGCGGATCTTCTTCTGCATGCGGTCGTCGCTGTGATCGGCCTCGGCGCGTACGCCTCGGGCCTTGAGGTCGGCCACGATGCCCTGGAGGTAGTCGCCGTACTCGGCGGCCACGGGAACGGCCACGACCTGCACGGGCGCGAGCCACACCGGGAAGGCTCCGGCGTAGTGCTCGAGCAGGATGGCGAAGAAGCGCTCCACCGAGCCGAACAGGGCGCGGTGGATCATGACGGGGCGGTGCTTCTCGCCGTCGGGGCCGGTGTACTCGAGCTCGAAGCGCTCGGGCTGGTTGAAGTCGAGCTGGATGGTCGACATCTGCCAGGTGCGTCCGATCGCGTCGCGCGCCTGCACCGAGATCTTGGGACCGTAGAAGGCCGCCCCGCCCGGGTCGGGCACGAGCTCGAGGCCGGAGGCCTCGGCGACCTCGCGAAGGGTCTCGGTCGCCTCGGTCCAGAGCGCGTCGTCGCCGATGAACTTGGGGTTGCCGTCTTCTTTGGTCGACAGCTCGAGATAGAAGTCGTTGAGACCGTAGTCGCGCAGGGTCTGCAGCACGAAGTCGAGGCTGTGGGTCAGCTCGCCCTTGACCTGTTCGGCCGTGACGTAGATGTGCGTGTCGTCCTGAGTCATGCCGCGCACGCGCGTGAGACCCGAGAGGGTTCCGCTCTTCTCGTAGCGGTAGACGGACCCGAATTCGCTCAGGCGCAGAGGCAGCTCGCGGTAGCTGCGTCCGCGCGAACGGAAGACCAGGTTGTGGAACGGGCAGTTCATGGGCTTCAGGTAGTACTCCTGGCCCTCGCGCGACACGTGCCCGTCGGCATCCACGACCTCGTCGAGAACCATCGGGGGGTACATGCCGTCGGCGTACCACTGCAGGTGACCGCTCGTCATGAACAGGTCGCCCTTGGTGATGTGCGGGGTGTTGACGACCTCGTAGCCGCTGGCGAGCAGGCGCTCGCGCATGTAGCGCTCGATCTCGTAGCGGATGATGCCGCCCTTGGGGTGAAACACCGCCAAGCCCGGACCGATCTCGTCGGGGAACGAGAAGAGGTCGAGCTCTTTGCCGAGCTTGCGGTGGTCGCGCTTCGCGGCCTCTTCGAGACGGTGCTGGTAGGCGCGCAGTTCGTCCTTGGTGGGCCACGCGGTGCCGTAGATGCGCTGCAGTTGCGGGTTCTTCTCGCTACCGCGCCAGTAGGCACCGGCGATGCGCGTGAGGTCCCAACCGTTTCCGATGAGGCGGGTGCCCGGAACGTGGGGGCCGCGGCAGAGGTCTTTCCAGGCGGTCTCGCCGTCTCGGGTGACGTTGTCGTAGATCGTCAGCTCGCCGGCGCCGACCTCGACGGACGCGCCCTCGGCCGCCTCGGCAGAGCCGCCCTTGAGCCCGATCAGCTCGAGCTTGAACGGTTCGTCGGACAACTCCGCCCGGGCCTCGTCGTCGCTGACGACACGGCGCACGAACCGCTGGTTCTCGCGGACGATGCGCTCCATCTCCTTCTTGATGACCTTGAGGTCCTCGGGGGTGAAGGGCTCGTCGACCTGGAAGTCGTAGTAGAAGCCGTCGGTGACGGGAGGGCCGATGCCGAGGTTCGCCTGGGGCTTGACACGCTGCACGGCCTGAGCGAGCACGTGCGCGGTCGAGTGGCGCAGGATCGACAGGCCGTCGGCGCTGTCGACCGTGACCGGCTCCACCCGGTCATCGGCCGTCACGGTCGTGGCCAGGTCTTTCAACTCCCCGTTGACGCGCAGAGCGACGACCGAACGGTCGGGGAAGAGGGCGAAGCCATCGGCGGGGAAATCAGTCACAGAACATCTCCTGAAGGGGTCGTTTCCAGGCTACCGGGCGGGCGTGGTCTCGACCGCACGCGACGTGCCTCATAGTGGAGCGGTGACTTTGGCCATCATCGGCGGCGTGCTCTGGGTGCTCGGGCTCATCGCGCTGCTCACCGGCGTCTTCCCCGCCGACGCCGCCCTCGCCGTCGCCGACCGCGTCTGGCCCATCCTGCTTTTCGTCGTCGCCGTGACGATCGTCGCCGAACTGGCCTCGAAGGCGGGGCTGTTCGACGTCGTGGCCGCGCACCTGGCGAAGATCGCTCGCGGGCGCACCGCCTTGCTGTGGGTGCTGGTCGTGGCCCTCGCCACGGCGGCGACGGCGTTCCTGTCGCTGGACACGACCGCGGTGCTGCTCACTCCCGTGGTCGTCGCCATGGCCGTGGCGCGGCGACTGGATCCGCTTCCCTTCGCCTTCGTCACCGTCGTGCTCGCCAACACCGCCTCGCTGGTGCTGCCGGTGTCGAACCTCACCAACCTGCTGGCATCCGAGGCGCTCGGCGGCGGTCACGACCCCGTCGCGTTCCTCGCGCTGCTGGGTCCCTCGGCGCTCATCGCCATCGCCGTGTCGGTCATCGTGCTGACGCTCGTGTTCCTGCGCCGCCTGCCGAAGACATACCCGGATGCCGCCTCCCCCGCGGTCTCGGATCGCCTCCTGCTACGCGTCTCGGCGATGGTGACCGTCGCTCTGCTTCCCCTGCTGGTCATCGGACTCGAACCCTGGATGCCGGCCACGGGAGCGGCCCTCGTCCTGATCGCCGCGTTCGCCTGGCGCGCGCCGCGAGCCCTCGGCATCCGTCTGGTGCCCTGGTCTCTGCTGGTGTTCGCCGGCGGATTGTTCCTGGCCGTGGGGGCCCTCGAGGCCCTCGGGATCGGGCGGGTCACCGCGGTGCTGGCCGGCTCGGGCGACGACCTCGTGTCGCTCTGGCAGGTGGCGGGTGTCGGCGCCCTCGCGGCGAACGGCATCAACAACCTGCCCGCCTACCTCGCCCTCGAGTCGGTGGCGGGCTCTCCCGCGCGACTGGCTGCGCTGCTGATCGGTGTGAACGCCGGTCCGATCGTCACGCCTTGGGCGTCGTTGGCGACCCTGCTGTGGCACGACCGTCTCGTCGCGGCGGGCGTCGAGGTGCGGTGGAGCCGATTCGTCCTGCTCGGCGCGGTGATCGCGCCGCTGATCCTGTTGCTGGGCGTCCTGCCGCTCGTGTGGTGAGCGGTCAATCCTCGTAGGTACGCGACCACGCCTTGCCGGGCTCGATGAACCAGACCGCCAGTCCCTCGCGCAGACCGTAGTCCTCGCCCGTGTAGAGCCGTGCGATGCGATCGACGTACGGCAGGGCGGCGTCGCCGTCGATCCGTTCCACGGCCACGCCACGCACGAACGCCATCGAGTAGCTGTTGTCGGATGCCGTGACCGAGATGGCCACGCGAGGGTCGCGCTGCAGGTTGCGGTCCTTGAGGGTGTCGACCTCGGTGAACAGCATGAGCCGTTCGCCCTCCACCCCGACCCAGAGCGGGATCGAGTGGGGCGATCCGTCGCGCATGAGTGTCGCCAGGTGCGCCACGGCATCGGTCTCGAAGTACGGCTTGGTGGTGGCCCAATTGCTCATACCGGAGGTAACCGCCGAGGGCTCGGCATCCATTCCCCGCTCAGCCGCGGATGGAGTGGGGGGCTTGGTCGTTCGGAACTTCGCTGAACACCATCTCTTCGCGCCGCACGCTCTCGCGGGGAACGAACTCGTCGGGCTCGGTCACGACATAGAGCCCTCGACCCGAGTTGGCGTTGTAGGTCAGCGCGTGCAGCCAGGCCGTGCTGAGCTGCGGCGTGCGGCTGCCGTGGAACTTGAACACCAGCGACACGTGCGGGTGGATGTAGACCGTCGTGCGTCCGCCGCCGGTGCTGATGTCGTCCTTCCACGTGAAGGGGAAGCTCTCGCCTCGCCGGACCTTGGCCATGATGACCGCCTGCAGGTGGGCCAGCAGCCGGTCTTCGAAATCGACCTTGATGTTGCTGTCGTAGATGAACTTGCCCATTTTCCACTCCCGTCGCCGCCGCCCACGGCCCTGCGCCTCTCGGCGAGAAGGGGAACGCGGGATCCGGGGGCCGGCAACCGCTCTCTATGTGAACGGTCTCTCGAAACCCTCTCGCGCGCAAACCCCTTGCGGCGGACTGCGCGTTCGGGATAGCGCAGCGAATGCCGCCGATCAGGCGTCGCGCGAGATGCGGATGATGACGCGGTCACCGGGCTTTCGCTGGATCCGCCTGGCGAAGGCCTCGAAGCCGAGGATGGCGCGGTACTGCAACCCGTACTTGCTTTTGAGCGCGGCATTCGCGCGGGCGTCGTCGGTGGCGGGTCCGGCGATGCGTCCCTCGGCCTCGACGCGGATGGCGTCCGGTTCGACCTTGCCCATGCGGCTGCAGGGCTGCAGCGTGACGCGGGAGTCGTTGCGCAGACGCTTGACCTTGCCCGTCGAACGCTCGCTCGTGACGACCAGCTCGTCCCCGTCGCGCGCGATCCACACGGGAACGGCCACGAGGGCGCCGTTGCGGCGGTAGGTACCGAGAGAGACGAACGGCGTGGCGGCGAGCTCGCGCCACTGGGCATCGGGGACGGTCATGGTGTCACCGTAGTGCGCCGCGCTCTCCGCCGGGGTGGGTTGCGCCGACGGCCCGCCTCGATCCCCGTACAGGTCGAGAACCTCGGGGACGGATGCCATCTCTCCCGTCCGTCCGTGTGCGAAGCCGCCCCACAGCGCACGAACGCTCTTCCCGACGGCGGCGAGTTCGTCGGGCCGCGCTCCCGCGTACGGGGGAAGATGCGCCCCGGTCGACTCCGTGCCGAAGACGAAGGGCACCTCGATCGCGTGGGAAGCGCGGTAGACGTCATTCGCCCGCCACCGGAAGACGTAACGCAGCGCCGTCCCGCCCGCACGGCGATAGTCACGGGCGAGCCGACGAGCGGGGAGGCCGTAGACGATGGCGTTCATGGCCCTGTCGAGCGCGATCGAGGCGAGCGCGTAGAGCGGCGGGAGGGATCGAAGGCCGTCGAGAACCGAGATCCCCGGCAGGAAGAGCCGCGTCTCTTCGGCCGTGACGCCGATGAGCAGAGGGATGCCGGGGGCGCGCTCGAGCCACCTCTCGCGGATCTGTTTCTCGGGAGGGAGCGGGGTGAATCCCGGCTGCGGCGCGAACGGCATGAGAGAAAAACGCCCGAAGCCGCGCGAGACCCGCAGGGCGGCCGCCTGAATGCGTGCCAGCTCCCCCACCGGCGTGATGGGTGTGAGTTCGGCGGATGCGGCACTCATCGCCGCCGCGAGCTTGACGCGTGCGC